>JBEKZK010000725.1:0-3307 GCA_049509935.1 Xanthobacteraceae bacterium
CGATCTTCGAGGTCACCTGGAACGAGATGCGGGTCGGGAAATTCGCCTTGATGGTGCCGGTGATGACGTCGACCGACGGACGCTGGGTCGCCAGGATCACGTGCAGGCCGGCGGCGCGCGCCATCTGGGCGAGGCGCTGGATCGCCCCTTCGATGTCCTTGCCGGCGACCATCATCAGGTCGGCCATCTCGTCGACGATCACCACCACGTAGGGCAGCGGCTCGAGCTCGAGGGTCTCGTTCTCGTAGATCGCCTGGCCGGATTCGCGGTCGTAGCCGGTCTGCACCGTGCGCGTCAGCGTGTCGCCGCGCGCCGCCGCATCGGCGAGGCGGGCATTGTAGCCGTCGATGTTGCGCACGCCGAGCTTCGACATCTTCTTGTAGCGTTCCTCCATCTCGCGCACCGCCCACTTGAGCGCGACCACCGCCTTCTTGGGGTCTGTCACCACCGGGGTGAGCAAGTGCGGAATGCCGTCGTAGACCGAGAGCTCGAGCATCTTCGGGTCGACCATGATGAGCCGGCACTCCTCCGGGCGCAGCCGGTAGACCAGGCTCAGGATCATGGTGTTGATGGCGACCGACTTGCCCGATCCCGTCGTGCCGGCGATCAGCAGATGCGGCATGCGCGCCAGATCGACGATCACCGGATCGCCGCCGATCGTCTTGCCGAGACACAGCGGCAGCCTGGCGCTGGCCGCGGCGAACTCGGCGCTCTCGAGCTGCTCGCGCAGATAGACCTTTTCCCGCTTGGGATTGGGCAGCTCGATGCCGATCACGTTGCGCCCCGCCACGACGGCGACGCGGGCCGAGAGCGCGCTCATCGAGCGGGCGATGTCGTCGGAGAGCCCGATCACGCGCGATGACTTGATGCCGGGCGCCGGCTCGAGCTCGTAGAGCGTCACCACCGGGCCCGGATGCGCGTTGATGATCTCGCCGCGCACGCCGAAATCGGAGAGCACGCTCTCCAGCGCCGTCGCGTTGGCCTGGATGGTGTCGACGCTGAGCGTCGCGCGATCGCTGGACTTCGGCGCCGTGAGCAGGGCGGTGGAAGGAAGCTCGAATCCGCCGCGCGATCGCTTGGGCCGCGGCGACTTGGCGCGCCGCCGTGTCCGGCGTGACTCGGGCGCGTCGACGGCCTCGCTCTCGCTCTCGCTCTCGCCCTCGTCGTCGAGGTCCTGCTCCTCGTCGCCGTCCGGCTCGGACTCCTCGTGGACGGGGGCACCGGCGATTTGGGGCCGCGCGAAGCGGCGCCACCATGCCCATGTCGACGGGCGCAGCAGCCGCGTCCGCAGGCTGAAGAATTCATGGTAGAGCCAGCCGAGCGACACCGAGCTTCGTTCCCCCGGGTCGTCGTCGCCCGCCTGCTCGCCCTCGTCGTCGACCGCCGCCTCTCCGTGCAGCCCGATCCCCATGGCGACGGCGAGCGCCGCGACCGCGCCGGCGCCGAGAATCAGCGCGATCGCCACCCGGGTCAGTCCCGACAGCGGGGCCCCGGCGATCGACGCCGGAATGCGCAGGAGCGCGTCGCCGATCACGCCGCCGAGCCCGGTCGGCAGCGGCCAGGCGTGGCTCACCGGCAGACACGCGGCGAACCCGGCTGCCGCCAGCGCCCCGGCGAGCCACAGCAGGGCGCGCCAGCGCTCGCGGTGGAACGGATGATGAACCAGCAGCCGCCAGCCCCAGGCCGCCATCGGCAGCACCAGCGCGATCGCGGAGATGCCCATGAGCTGCGTGAGCAGGTCGGCCGCCGCGGCGCCCGGCACGCCGAGCAGATTGCGCACCTTGGCGGCGGTCGCATGGGTGAGGCTCGGGTCCTTGACCGACCAGCTGGCGAGCGCCACCGTCGCCGCCAGGGCGAGGCCGATCAGCGCGATCCCGGCGATCTCGCGCATGCGCCGGAGCAAGGCCACACGAATGCTGTCCGGCAGGAACGCCATCGCATCGAGGCTGTGCCGGGTGATCGCGGCCATGCGCCGTCAACCCAGCGCCGCGACCAGGCGGTGCAGCGCCTCGGCCGTGACGTCCTTGTCCTGCACCATCGCGATGCGGATATAATCGGCGCCCGGGTTGGTGCCGTCGGGCTGCTCGCGGGCGATGAAACGTCCGGGCAGGACGCGCAGGCCCGCCTCGCGCCACAACCGCGCGGCCACCGCCTCGCCACCGCCCTGGCGGGCGACGTCGAGCCAGAGAAAGAAGCCTCCGGCCGGGCGCCGATAGCCGTAGCGGTCGGCGACGATCTGGTCGGCGAGGTCGAATTTTGCCGCATAGAGGCGGCGATTGGCCTCGACGTGGACCTCGTCCGCGTAGGCCGCGACCGCCACTTCCTGCAGCGGGACCGGCACCTGCGGCGCCGCCACATTGCGCAGGTCGAGGTATTTTTCGATGAACCGGCGGTCGCCGGCCGCAAACCCGACCCGCAGACCCGGCAGGTTGGAGCGTTTGGACATGGAATGGAACGACACGACGTGGGCAAAGTCGGAGCCGCCGGCCTCGAGCATGCCCGGCGGCGGCTCCCGCGTGTAGATCTCGGAATAACATTCGTCGTTGAACACCAGGAACCCGAAGCGGCGCGCCAGACCGGCGAGCCGCGTCAGATAGCCAAGATCGGCGACCGATCCTTGCGGATTGGCGGGCGACGCCAGATAGAACGCAACGGTGCGGCCAAGCAGATCGTCGTCGAGCGCGTCGAGGTCGGGAAGAAAGCCGTTGGCGGCGGTCGCGGCGAGGTACACCGGCTCGCAGTCGGCGGCGCCGGCGCCGGCCGCGTAAGCCGCGTAGAACGGATTGGGGATCAGGATCGCGGGCCGGCCGGCTCGCGCCGCGACCCAGCGCCTGGCGGCGATCGCGGCGAGGAACAGGCCCTCGCGAGTCCCGGCGAGCGCCACGATCTCGCTGTCGGCATCGAGCGGACGGTCGAGCCGGTAGCGCCGGCCGAGCCACGCCGCGGCGGCGCGGCGGAAGCCGTCGGTGCCCTTGCCGGCCGGATAGCGCCCGAAGTCGTTCAGGTGCGCCGCGATGACCGGGCCGACGAAGGAGGGAATCGGATGCTGCGGCTCGCCGACCGACAGGTTGATCGCCGGCTTGCCGGGCGCGACGTCCGCCAGCATTTCGGCCAGGCGCACGAACGGCGAGCGCGCGTCGGCGGCCCGCGCGCTCACCGGGACAGACTCGCGGTCGGCATTCATCATCGGTTTGAACACGCGGGCAGGCGCTCCCCGTCGCATGGCGCTCACCATAGCGGGGGCGAGGTTAAGGGGCGATTAACCATCGCGCCCGGGGACGCGCTTCGGTCACAGCGCGGCGTCGTC
>JBEKZK010000726.1:0-3304 GCA_049509935.1 Xanthobacteraceae bacterium
ACGAATAAGAACCCATGTGATTCGGAGAGCTCCCGAAATGAGGCCGAGGGGTTTGCCGATCGGCCTTGCCGATATCTGCCGGATCGGCCCGCGGCCGTTGCGGCGGACCATCATCGGCGGTCAGGCCTTGACGTAGAGCGCGCACCAGCCTTTCGGTGAGATCGGCCCTTCGACCGACCGGCAGGCCGCGGGCGCCTGCCACAGGCGGCAATTGTCGCAGCGCTCGCCGCCCTTCGGCGAGCCCTGGTAGGAGGCCGACTTCTGCGACTTCTTGCTGGCCCGCGCGGCCGTCAACGTCACACCGAGCGTTGCCACCGCTCCCGCAGCGCGCGCCGCGCGGTGCAGCAGGCCCCTCCGCGAAACATCCGTCAAGCCATTGAATAACATGACAATCTCCATTCCATACGCGAACAACGGCAAGCCTCGGCGAGGTCGCATTGACAAACCGCAATATCAACACGGAACGAACTGACACATAACCAATCCAACAAGTGAAAGCAGCAATCTGGATATCGAATCCCGTTTCGCCCGACCCGGCCTTCTCATCTCGACTGTTGCGCAATTGCAACGACATCAGCAATTCGAACAATTCTTGATCTGCATCAAACATGTGACGCAACAAATGATCGCGAGAGGAGATATGGTCGTTTCGAGTCGTCGAGGTGGGAAGTGGGGTGCGCCATGGGCCGGGGTGGGACATCTCCGCGTTCAAAGCTCAGCATTGCGGTGGCGGCTCTAGCCGCTCTGGGGACGATCTTCATCGCTTCACTGACCGTCGTCGGCTTCACCCGGCCGGCGCAGGCCCTGCCGAGCTTCGCCCGGCAGACCGGGCAGCCCTGCGGCACCTGCCACACCGATTTCCCCGGCCTCACGCCGTTCGGGCGCCGGTTCAAGCTGATGGGCTACACGGTCGGCGGCGGCCCGTACCGGACCACGCCGTTTCCGGTCTCGGAGGACGACAAGAGCAAGCCCTATGTGCCGCCGATCTCGATGATGGCGGTCGCCGGGTTCACCAACACGCAGGCGCCGCTGGCGCCGCCGACCGACCCGTACAAGCCGAACAACAACGTGGTGGTGGCGCCGGTGAGCTTCTTCTGGGGCGGCGCCATCACGGAGAACGTCGGCGCCTTCGCGCAGGTCACCTACGTCCCCCCGCCCGCGGGCGGGTTCGGCGACCCGTTCGGGCATACCTGGACCTGGGACAACACCGACGTCCGCTTCGCCGGCACCACCAAGATCTTCGGCCTGGACGTGCTTTATGGCATCACCGCCAACAACAATCCGACCGTCCAGGACGTGTGGAACACCACGCCGGCGTGGACCTTCCCGTATGCGGCCTCCACACTCGCGGGGACTCCCGGGGCCAAAACCATCATCGACGGCACATTCGCGGCGCACGTCGGCAGCGTCGGCGGCTATGCCTGGATCAACGACATGGTCTATCTCGAGGCGACGGCCTACCGCACCCTCGATTTCGGCGCCCAGAACGCGCTGGGCACCGATCCGCTCGGCGCGCCCGGAATGTTCGCCGTCGCCCCCTACTGGCGCGTTGCCATCGAGCCGCATTTCGGCAACCAGTGGCTCATGGTCGGCGCGTTCGGGATGATTGCGGATATCCATCCGTTCGACGGGACGAACACCTCGAGCACCTTCCCGCAGACCGACAACTACACCGACGTCGGCGTCGACTCGCAGTACCAGTATCAGGGCGACAACTACTGGATCACGCTGCGGGGCAGCTGGATCCACGAGTTCCAGCGGCTGGATGCGAGCTTCGCCAACGGCCTGGCCGCCAACCCCACCAACGAGCTCAATACCCTGCGGCTGCAGGCCTCGGTGGCCTACGGCAGCGACAACAGGATCGTGCTGACCGGCCAGTACTTCGACACCTGGGGCACCTCCGACCCGACGCTGTACGCCGGGTTCGCCAGCGGCAACAGCCCGGACAGCAACGGCTTCACCGCCGAGATCGCCTACATCCCGTTCAGCGCCAGCACCGCGCCCGGATGGCCGTGGTTCAACGCCCGCATCGCCCTGCAATACGTCTGGTACGACAAGTTCGATGGCACCACGGTCGGCGCCAGCGGCAACAACACGCTGTTCCTCCACGCCTGGATCGCCATGTAAATCGAGGGTTCCGCCATGAACAAGCTCCTGATCGCAGGCGCCGCCGCCACCCTGTCGGCCATCGCAGGCGCAGCCGATGCGGCCGATCTGCCGCTCAAGGCACCGCTGCCGCCGGTCGCCTTCGGGTGGACCGGCTGCTACGCCGGCGGGCACGCCGGCGGTGGCTGGGCGAGCAACGACGTCACCGACCCGGCACAGCTGGTGCAGGACGCGTTCAACGGTTTCGGCTCCACCCCCGGACTGACCACGACGCGGGTCGACGCCACCGGCTATGTGGTCGGCGGCCAGTTCGGCTGCGACTATCAGTTCAGCGGCAGCTGGGTGGTGGGCGTGGAAGGCTCCGTGTCGGGGGGCAGCATCAGCGGCAACACCACCATCGCGCTCCCGCTGGGCAATCCGGGAGACACGGTGAATTTCACGACACGGGCGGATTTCATCTCGAGCGCGACCGCGCGGCTCGGATATTCGTGGGACAAGCTCCTGCTGTACGTGAAGGGGGGCGGCGCCTGGGCCGGCGACAAGTCCAGCGCCGTCGGCACCTTCGCGGGAACCGGCTTCGATTTCGAGGGCGTCGACCTGCGGGCCGGCTGGACCGTCGGGGCCGGCGCCGAATGGGCCTTGTGGGACAACTGGTCGGTCAGGCTGGAATACGACTTCTACGATTTCGGCCACAAGACCTACCTGATGACGGACGCCGTCAACGTCCTGTCCGGGCCGATCGACGTCAAGGAAACGGTGCAGACCGTCACGCTCGGGCTGAACTTTCACGTGTGGGCATTCGGGCAGTGACGGTCGGCGCAGAGCGGCGAGGTCGGGATGGGACCGGTCATGTCATCACGCGACGGGGCGGAGGCCGGAGCATGAAAGGCATCGGCGTACGATTGGCGCTGCAGGCGATCCTGGCGGTCGCCCTCTGCGCGGCGGGCCGCGCCGACGGCGCCGACCGGGGATATGCGAAGGGGACCCTCCACGCCAAGATCGAATACTGCACATTGTGCCACGGCCTGTCGGGGCAGGGCTATCGCGGGTTCATCCCGATCCCGCGGCTCGCCGGACAGCAGCCGGAATACTTCGAGAACCAGCTGCGGGCCTTCGTCGAGGGCCGGCGCCGGAACCGATACATGAGCAATGCGGCGCGCGGCCTCAGCGCGGCGACGCGCGCGGCGCTCGCCGAGCA
>JBEKZK010000727.1:0-3301 GCA_049509935.1 Xanthobacteraceae bacterium
AGGTATAGTCGGTGACCGTGCGCATCGAGGTCTGGCCGACCAGTTTTAAGGCCGGCGTGCCGCCGACCAGGTAGCCGAAGCCGGAGACGCCGACGAGACCCATCGCCATGCCGACCGGCACGCGCAGCAGCATCAGCGCGAACAGCGCAACGAAACCCAGGATCGCGACGGCGTCGGTGCTCATGCCCTACTCCGTGGCCGCAATCTTGGGATCGTGCATCTCTTCGGGATGAAAAATCAGCCGATAGGTGCGAATGGCGATCAAGAGCACCGCGGAGACGTCGCCGGCCCACGCCACGGCGAAAAACGGCCAGGTCGGCATATGCATGTCGAAGGTGGTGACATGGTCGTTATAGGTGCCGCGGACCTTGTCGAACAGCGTCCAGGTCTGCACGCTCACCACGAACAGCAGGACCAGCGTCGCAAACACGTCGATCCAGCGCTGGTATCTCGGACCGACATTGGCCCAGATCAGGTCGACGGTGATGTGGGTGCCGCGATAGCTGGTGGCGGCGATGCCCCAGAAGATCAGGATTCCCAGCATCAAGCGCCCGATGTCGAAGGAATCGGGAATCGAATAGTTGAAGAGATTGCGCAGCAGCACCGAAATGAAAATGTTGGCGGCGACGATGCCGACAAAGCCGGCGGCGACCCATTCGATCGTATCGATGAAACGATCCATAGACGCGCGCTTCATGACCGCTCCACACGGCGTTAAGGGCTTGCAGGAGAAACGGCGACGGGGGATCCCGCCGCCCTACTGATAGGCGAGGCGGTTCTTACTGCGCCAGGGCGTTGTATTTGGCGAGCGAGGCGCGAAGTTCCGACATCGCCGCGTCAGGATCGGCGCCGGTTTTCCTGACGCCGTCGGCCCAGGTCTTGACCAGCGGCTCGGAGGCCTTTTTCCACTGCGCGGTCTGGTCCGGCGTCAGCTTGTAGACTTCGTGACCTTCCTCCGCCTTGACCTTGTCGATACCGGCGTCCTCGAACTTGCCCCAGGGCTCGCCGACGCGGCCGGCGGCCTCGGTGTTGCAGTTGTCGTCGATCGCCTTCTTCTGCCGGTCGGACATCTGGTTGTATTTGTCCTGGTTCATCACGAAGGCGAAGGTCGTGACATAGAGCGGCGCGTCCATGTGATACTTCGTCACCTTGTCGATGCCGAACAGCACCAGCGAGCCCCACGGGAAGGTGACGGCGTCGGCGACGCCGCGTTCGATGATGTCGCGGACCTCAGGCGCCGAGGACTGCACGTTGGTGCCGCCGAGCAGCGTCACGAAATTCGCGATGGTAGCGTCGGCGGGACGGATCTTCATGTCCTTGATATCGGCTGGCACCATGATCTTCTTGGTGCGCGAATGGAACGATGACGGCGAATGAATGAAGGCCAGGCAGAACTTGACGTCCTTCATCTCAGTCCCGGCATATTTCCGGTACCAGGCATCCAGCCCCATCGAGCCGCCCTTGGCGTCCGACATCAGGAAGGGAAGCTCACCGGCGCCGATGATCGGAAAACGGCCGGGCTGGTAGCCCGGATTGACGTAGGTCACGTCGGCGATGCCGTCGCGCGCCATGTCGTAGTGATCGAACGCCTTGCCGAGCTGCTGCGCGGGAAACACCTTGTACTTGATGGTGCCGTTCGATGCCTTTTCGATCGACGCGCCCCAGTCCTCCATCGCCTTCTGCAGCGGATGCGACGGCGGCACCCAGTGCGACAGCTTGAGCTCGACGATCCGGTCCTGCGCGGCGGCGCCGGTCGGGGCCCCCGCGGCGATGCCGATCACCGTCACGGCGGCAAACCCGATTGCGGGTAGTCTCATCGATATCCTCCCTGGCGTGTCGGCAACCGTGTCAGTCGCGCACGATCCTACTCGGCGGGTCCTCGATAGCAACGCCCAACCAGGCGTCGCGCCAGCACGCCCGCCATGCGGCGGCGGTAGTGCCCCGGCGTGAAGGTCGTCTTCATCGCCATGATCTGGTCGCGGACCAGCGCCTCGAGGCCGTCGAAGACGGCATCGTCGAGCGGCCCGCCGCACAGTTTATCGGTGCCGTCGAGAAGCACCGGGCGCGGATTGGTTCCGGTGACCGCGACGCGCAGGTCGGCAAGCATGTCGCCGTCGCGGCGCAACGCCACGGCGACGCCGGCCACCGGATATTCGATCGAGCGGCGGATACGGATCTTGTCGTAGGCCGAGCGCAGGCCGGGGATGTTGCCGGCACGCACCGCGGTGACGAGCTCGCCCGGTCCGAGCGCCAGATAGTGCTTGCCGTCGCCGGTCTCGGCGTCGTGGCGGGCATGACCGATGTAGAGATCGCGCAGCGCCATGGTCCGCCGTCCCTGCGGGCCCGCGAGGTCGACCTCGGCATCGAGAACGAGAAACGCCGGTGCGAGATCGCCGCTGAACGTCGCAAAGCACACGCCGCGGCTCTTCGGCGCGACCCAGCACATCTGTCCCGTCGTCTTCAGGCAGTGGTCATTGGCGGAGCGCCACCATTCACTCTGATTGTAGTAGATGCAGCGGGTGTCGAGGCAGAGATTGCCGCCCACCGTCCCCATGTTGCGGTGGGTCGGCCCGGCAATCGAGCCGGCCGCCTGCGCCACCACCGGATGATATCGCGCCACGTCGGGATGCGCGGCGAGCTCCGCCAGGCTCACCGAGGCGCCGACCTCGATGGTCGTCGCGTCGGCGCGGATGGCGCGCAGCTCCGCGACCCCGGTCATGTCGATCAGCGTCGGCGGCCTCTCGATGCCGCGCCGGATATTGACCACCAGGTCGGTTCCGCCGCCGAGCAGCCGGCTGCCGGGATGCTCGGTCCGGGCCCTGATCACCTCCTCGAGGCTGGTCGGCCGCACCAGGTTGAAGCTCGGCAGTGCATCCATCAGGCGCCACCGCCGTTGATCGCTTTTGCGGACGCTGCGCCCGCCTTGCGGCGGCGCCTATCGATGGCGGCGAACACCCGATCGGGCGTGACCGGCAGGTCGTTGAAGCGGACCCCGACGGCGTCGGCGATCGCATTGGTCAGCGCCGGCAGGAAGGCGGCGAGCGAGCCTTCGCCCGCCTCCTTGGCGCCGAACGGTCCGTGCGGGTCGTTGCTCTCGACGATGCCGACCTCGATCGGCGGCGAATCCTCGATCGTCGGCACCCGGTAGTCGAGCATGTTGCCGGTGACCAGCAGGCCGTCGTGATAGCCCGCCTCCTCGCTCATCGCCTGGCCGAGCCCCATCCACACCGAGCCTTGCACCTGGCCCTCGACGGTGAGCCGGTTGAGCGCCTTGCCGCAGTCGTGCGCGACCCACACCCGG
>JBEKZK010000728.1:0-3297 GCA_049509935.1 Xanthobacteraceae bacterium
GCAGGATGACGTTGACCACCAGCAGGAATGTCCACACCCCGAACTGCCGGTCGATGATCCACGCCGCCATCGCCTGGGGGATCTGCTCGCTGGTCATCAGGAACGAGAACAGCACCGCGTTGGTGATGATGTAGAGCAGCATCGCGCTCATGTTGGCGGCGTTGAGCAGCACCTTCGGACCGTCGACGATCTTCAGGTCGCGATAGACGAACACCGTGATGACGAACGCATAGACGGCGGCGATCGCGGCGGCTTCGGTCGGCGTGAAGATGCCGCCGTAGATCCCGCCGAGCACGATGGCGATCAGCGAAAGGCCCCAAAAACTCTCGCGGAACGCGCGCAGGCGCTGGCTCCAGCTGGCGCGCGGCAGCCGCGGATCGTCGGTCCGCCTCGCCACGAACCAGGTGACCGTGCCGAGCATGACGGCGAGCATCACGCCGGGCACGATGCCGGCGATGAACAGTGCGCCGATCGAGGAGTTGGTGGACACGCCGTAGAGCACCAGGATGATCGACGGCGGCACCAGGATGCCGAGCGCCCCCGACGTCGCGATCACGCCGGCGCCGAACCTCTTCGGGAATCCGTGGTCGACCATGGCCGGCATGATGATCGAGCCGATCGCCACCACGGTCGCGACGCTCGAGCCCGACACCGCGGCGAACATCGCGCAGGCTCCGACGCCGGCGAGCCCGAGCCCGCCCGGCCAATGTCCGACCATCGAGACCGTGAAGTCGATCATCCGGCGCGCCACCCCGCCGCGGGTCAGGAACGTGCCGGCCAGGATGAAGAACGGGATCGCCATGATCTGGAAGTTGTCGAGCCCGGTGAACAGCTTCAGCCCGACGCTCTCGATCGGCACCTGCGTCATGGTGAACAGGAAGGTCAGCACCGTGAGCCCGAGCGAGATCGAGATCGGCATGCCAGTCAGCATCAGGGCGAACAGCAGCCCGAAGATGAAGGCGGCGTTCACCGCGCGATCCCCTCGGGATGGAACGCGTCGTGCGCCGGCGGGATGCCCTCCACCTGGCTCGGATCGTGGTGCGGCAGCGCGCCGGTGCGCAGGAACGACCAGCTCACCTGGAGGAAGCGGAAGCACATCAGGTACGAGCCGAGCGGGATGCACGCATAGACGATCCAGCTCGGCAGCTCGAGGTCGGGCGAGACCTGGTCGGTCGCCATCAGGGCGATGACGAACTTGGCTCCCATGGTGCCGATCACGAAGGTGAACAGCGCGCCGCACAGCAGCCCGAACAGGACGACCCAGCGGCGGACCGACGGCTCGAGATTGTTGATCAGCACGTCGACACCGACATGGATGCCGGTTCGCACGCCGTAGGCGGCGCCGAACTTGGCCATCCATACGAACATGTAGATGCACAGCTCCTGCGCCCAGGAGAGATCGATGCGCTGCATCAGCGGATAGAGCAGGGGAATGCCCGACGCGAAGCGGTGCACCACGGCGACGAATATCAGCAGGGTCGCCCCGCCGATCAGCGCCGCGATCAGGGTCTCCTCGAGCCGGTCGAGCATGCGCAGCATCGTCCCCCCCGAGTGCGGCCGGCTGCGGCGTGCCGGCGCTCGGTCCCCCCGCCGGCACGGACCGTTACACAGGAACCGCGCAAGGGTCCATAATACCCGCGACCAACGCGAGATGACGCCGATGCCCCGCGATCCCCTGTCCGTCCTGGCCGGCACCCCGGTCATTCCGGTGCTCACCATCGAGCGCGTCGATGACGCCGTTCCGCTCGCCCGGGCGCTCGCGGCGGGCGGCCTGCCGGTGATCGAGGTGACGCTGCGCACGGCGGCGGCCCTCGAGGCGGTGCGAAAGATCGCCGCCGAGGTGCCCGACTGCGTGGTCGGTGTCGGCACCGTGATGCGGCCGTCGGACGTCGCCGTCGCCGTGGCCGCCGGGGCACGCTACCTGGTCAGCCCGGGAACCACCGCGGAGCTCGCCGCCGCCCTGGCGGCTGCCCCGGTGCCCGCGCTGCCCGGTGCCGCCACCGTGTCCGAGGCCATGGCGCTCGCCGATCTCGGCTTCACCGTGGTCAAGTTCTTCCCGGCCGAGCCGTCGGGCGGCATCGCCTGGCTCGGGGCGGTCGCAGCGCCGTTGCCGAGCCTGAAATTCTGTCCGACCGGCGGCATCGACGCCAGCAATGTCGCCGCCTATCTGGCGCTGCCCAACGTGATCGCCGTCGGCGGCTCGTGGCCGGCGCCTCGGCAGGCGCTGGCGTCCGGGGATTTCGACCGCATCACGGCGCTGGCCAGCGAGGCGGCCCGGTTGCGGCGCCCTTAGTTTCGAAGTCGACTGCGATCGTATTGGCGCCGCTGATCACGACCCCGACGCGTTCGTTCGGTTGCGGCCGATAGTGTCCCGACAGCAGAGCCGACAGCGCGGCGGCGCCGCCCGGCTCGGCGACGATGCGGGCCACCTCCCACAGCGCCCGCTGGGCCGCCGCGATGGCGTCGTCGGCGACGAGCACGACGCGCTCGACGAAGTCTTGCGCGATGGGAAACACCAGGTCCCCGATGCGCCGCGGCGCCAGCGAGTCAGCCGCGATTCCGCCGGCCTCGGCATCGACCGGATGCCCGGCCTCGCGCGCGCGACAGAGCGTCGGCGCGGTTTCGGGCTCGACCGCGATCACCCGGATATCATTGGCGAACCATGCCGCGATGCCGGCGATCAGCCCGCCGCCGCCGACCGCGACCAGGAGGGTGTCGAGATCGGGGACCTGCTGCGCGAGCTCCAACCCGACGGTGCCCTGGCCGAGCAGCGTTTCGGTCTGGTCGAAGGCATGAACCGCCATGGCGCCGGACCGCGCCCGCCACGCCTCGCTGGCGGCAAACGCATCCGCATAGCGATCACCTTCGACCACCAGGTCGGCGCCGTAGCGGCGGATGCGTTCGATCTTGGCCGGCGAGGAAATGCTCGGCACGAAGATTTTTGCCGGCGCTCCGCGTCGCCGCGCCGCGAAGGCGACCGCGGCCCCATGATTGCCACCCGAGGCCGCCACCACCCCGGCCGGGGGCACGTCGCGCATCAGCAGGTTGGCAAAGGCGCCACGCGCCTTGAACGAGCCGGCGTGCTGCATCAGCTCGAGCTTCAGGGTCACCCGCCCCACGCCGAGTCCGAAATCCACCCCGTCGATGTCGATGACCGGTGTCCTGCGGATGTAGGGCCGGATGAGCTGCTCGGTCGCGGTGATCCGGTCGCGGTTGATTGTGCTGGACATATGCTCAAAGCGGACGACGGACGACGGACGACAGACCGCCCCGATGTGCCCGGCTATCTGTCCTCCG
>JBEKZK010000729.1:0-3291 GCA_049509935.1 Xanthobacteraceae bacterium
GGCGGCGAGGCGGCGGCCGATCCGCTGCGCGATGTGCTCGAGCAGCGCCTGCGCTCGGGCAAGAGCGGCCTTGCCGAGACCGCCGGCGGACAGGTGTTTCTCACCGTCCATGTGCCGCCGCCGCGCCTGGTGGTCACCGGTGCCGTCCACATCAGCCAGGCGCTGGCGCCGATCGCCAAAATCCTCGGCTACGACGTCATCATCGTCGATCCGCGCACCGCGTTCGCCACGCCCGAGCGCTTTCCCGACGTCCGGCTGATCGGCGAATGGCCGGACACCGCGTTGCCGCCGCTCGACATCGACCGCTATACGGCGTTCGTCGCGCTGACCCATGACCCGAAGATCGACGATCCGGCGCTGCTCCACGTGCTGGCGCGCGACTGCTTCTATGTCGGCGCGCTGGGCTCGAAGAAGACCCACGGGCGGCGGCTCGACCGGCTCCGGCAGCAGGGTGTCGGCGATGCCGCGCTGGCGCGCATCCATGCCCCGATCGGGCTGCCGATCGGCGCGGTGTCGCCGGCCGAGATCGCGGTCGCCATCCTGGCGGAGATCACCAGCCGGCTGCGCCTGACGCCGGAGGGCGGGCGATGAGGTTCGGCGCCGTGCCGCCCGCCGAGGCCGAGGGCGCCATCGCGGTGCATTCGATCCGTAGGGGTGGCCTGGTGCTCAAGAAGGGCACCGTGGTCGGGCCGGCCGAGGCGGCGGCGCTGCAGGCGGCGGGAATCTCCCGGCTGGTGGTGGCCCGGCTCGATCCCGACGATGTGCCCGAGGACGTGGCGGCGGCCGACATCGCGGCGGCGGTGGCAGGCGAGGGGGTGCGCGTCGACCGGGCGTTCACCGGGCGGGCCAATCTGTTCGCCGAGCAGGCCGGCGTGCTCGTGGTCGATCGCGGCGGCATCGACCGGCTCAATCGCGTCGACCCCTCGATCACCTTCGCGACCTTGGCCGAGTTCGCCCCGGTGGTCGCCGGCAAGATGGTCGCGACCGTCAAGATCATCCCGTTCGCGGTCGCCGGCAGCGCGCGCGACCGCGCCGTCGCCGAGGCAGGCGCCCCGCTGGTCCGCGTCGCGCCCTACCGGGTGCGCCGGATCGGCGTGGTGTCGACGCTGCTGCCCGGGCTCGCCGACAAGGTCATCGAGAAGACGCTGAAGATTCTCGGCGAGCGGATCGCGCCGGCGGACGCCCGCATCGTCGCCGAGCGCCGCGTGGCGCACGAGATTGCGGCGGTCGCCGTGGCGCTCGACGAGCTGCTCGACGCGGCTTGCGAGCTCGTCGTCGTGTTCGGGGCGTCGGCGATCGCCGATCAGCGCGACGTCATTCCGGCCGCCGTCGAGGCGGTCGGCGGCCGCATCGAGCATTTCGGCATGCCGGTCGACCCCGGCAACCTGCTGCTGATCGCAGAGGTCCAGGGCCGGCCGGTGATCGGTGCGCCGGGCTGCGCGCGATCGCCGAAGGAGAACGGCTTCGACTGGGTGCTGATGCGCCTGCTCGCCGGCCTCAGCGTCACCCGCGAGGATATCACCGGGATGGGCGTCGGCGGCCTGCTGATGGAGATCGTCACCCGGCCGCAGCCGCGCGAGGCTCCGGCGGAGCCGGCGCGGCGCCAGGTCGCCGCGATCGTGCTCGCGGCCGGCCGCTCGACCCGCATGGGCGGGCCCAACAAGCTGCTCGCCGAGATTTCCGGCAAGCCCCTGGTGCGGATCGCCGCCGAGCAGGCGCTCGCCTCGCGCGCCCGCCCGGTCATCGTGGTCACCGGCCACGAGCGCGCCCGCGTCGAGGCGGCGCTCGCCGGCCTCCCGGTTCGCCTGGTGCACAATCCCGACTATGCGGACGGGCTCTCGACCTCGCTCAAGGCCGGCCTCGCGGCGGTGCCGGCGGACGTCGACGGCGCCATCGTGTGCCTCGGCGACATGCCGCAGGTCTCCTCGGCGCTGATCGACCGCCTGGTCTGCGCCTTCGACCCGGAGTTCGGCGCGCTGGTGGTGGTGCCCACGATCGGCGGCAAGCGGGGCAACCCGGTGGTGTGGTCGCGCCGCTTCTTCGCCGATCTGGCCAGGCTCGAAGGCGACGTCGGCGCCCGCCATCTCATCGCTAGCTACGCCGAGGTGGTCGCCGAGGTGGCGCTGGAGGACGCCGCCGCGCTGACCGACGTCGACACCCCCGAGGCGCTGCGCGCCGTGAAGGCCGAGATCGAAAACGCCTGACGGCCACGGGCCTACAGGGTGGGCGTAATGGGCGAACGTCCGTCTTCGCGGGCTATGGCGCAGCGTGCCCACCTTCAGCCGCAGCGGGTGGGCACGGCGCGAAGAGCGCCTTTGCCCACTCCACGGAGTCTCAAACAAAAGGCCCGGGCTTTGCCCGGGCCTTCCGTCTCATCTTCCTCAATAGTCCATGTCGCCCATGCCGCCGCCCGGGCCGCCCGGCGAGGCCGCAGCCTTCTTCTTCGGCAGCTCGGCGACCATCGCCTCGGTGGTGATCAGCAGGCCGGCGACCGAGGCCGCGCCCTGCAGGGCCGCCCGCACCACCTTGGTCGGGTCGATGATGCCCTTGGACACCAGGTTGCCGTACTCGCCGGTCTGCGCGTCGTAGCCGAACGCATAGGTGTCCTTTTCCAGCACCTTGCCGACCACGACGGAACCGTCCTCGCCGGCATTGATCGCGATCTGGCGCGCCGGCCAGGAGATCGCCTTGCGGACGATGTCGACGCCGTGCCGCTGGTCGTCGTTGTCGCCCTTGAGCCTCTCCAGTGCCTTGATCGAGCGCAGCAGCGCCACGCCGCCGCCCGGCAGGATGCCTTCCTCGACCGCGGCGCGGGTCGCGTGCATGGCGTCGTCGACCCGGTCCTTGCGCTCCTTCACCTCGACCTCGGTGGCGCCGCCGACGCGGATCACCGCGACGCCGCCTGCGAGCTTGGCGAGCCGCTCCTGCAGCTTCTCGCGGTCGTAGTCCGAGGTGGTCTCCTCGATCTGCGCCTTGATCTGCGAGATGCGCGCCTCGATGTCGGCCTTCTTGCCGGCGCCGTTGACGATCGTGGTGTTCTCCTTCTCGATCATCACCTTCTTGGCGCGACCGAGCATCGCGATCGTCACGTTCTCGAGCTTGATGCCGAGGTCTTCCGAGATCGCCTGGCCGCCGGTCAGGACCGCGATGTCCTGCAGCATGGCCTTGCGGCGATCGCCGAAGCCCGGCGCCTTGACGGCCGCGACCTTGAGGCCGCCGCGCAGCTTGTTGACCACGAGCGTGGCGAGCGCCTCGCCCTCGACGTCCTCGGCGATGATCAGGAGCGGCTTG
>JBEKZK010000073.1:0-11171 GCA_049509935.1 Xanthobacteraceae bacterium
GTCGTGCAACATCTATTCGACCCAGGATCATGCGGCCGCCGCAATCGCCGAGCGCGGCATTCCGGTCTTCGCCTACAAGGGCGAGAGCCTGGTCGAATACTGGGACTACACCCACCGCATCTTCGCCTGGGCCGACGGCGGCACGCCCAACATGATCCTCGACGACGGCGGCGACGCCACCCTGCTGGTCCATCTCGGCAAGCAGGCGGAAACCAACCCCTCGGTGCTCAATCATCCGGGCAACGAGGAGGAGGAGGTGCTGTTCGCCGCCATCAAGGCACGGCTGAAGAGCCACCCGGGCTGGTATTCGACGCTGGGCCGGGGCCTCAAGGGCGTCACCGAGGAGACCACGACCGGAGTGCACCGGCTCTATCAGATGGAGAAGGAGGGGCGGCTGCTGTTCCCGGCCATCAACGTCAACGACTCGGTCACCAAGTCGAAGTTCGACAATCTCTATGGCTGCCGGGAGAGCCTGGTCGACGGCATCCGCCGCGGCACCGACGTGATGATGGCCGGCAAGGTTGCGATGGTGGCGGGCTTCGGCGACGTCGGCAAGGGCTCGGCTGCCTCGCTGCGGCAGGCCGGGTGCCGCGTCATGGTGTCCGAGGTCGACCCGATCTGCGCGCTGCAGGCCGCGATGGAGGGCTACGAGGTCACCACGATGGACGACGCGGCGCCGCGCGCCGATATCTTCGTCACCGCCACCGGCAACGTGGACGTCATCACGCTCGACCATATGCGCGCCATGAAGCACCGGGCGGTGGTCTGCAACATCGGCCACTTCGATTCGGAGATCCAGATCTCGGCGCTGCGCAACTTCAAATGGCTCAACGTCAAGCCACAGGTCGACGAGATCGAGTTCCCGGACGGCAAGCGCATCATCCTGCTGTCGGAAGGCCGTCTGGTGAATCTCGGCAACGCCATGGGGCATCCGAGTTTCGTGATGTCGGCCTCCTTCACCAACCAGACCCTGGCGCAGATCGAGCTGTGGACCAATCAGGGCAAATATCAGAACAAGGTCTACACCTTGCCCAAGCAGCTCGACGAGAAGGTCGCCCGGCTTCATCTCGCCAAGATCGGCGTGAAGCTGACGAAGCTCACCGAGAAGCAGGCAACCTACGTCGGCCTGCCTCTGGAGGGCCCCTACAAGTCCGATCAGTATCGCTACTGACGGCACCGCAGCGGGAACTGCATTCGACGAGAAACGTCAGACGTGGGGGGAGTCTTTCGAGATGTCTCGGGCACTGGGGGCCGAGTTCTTCGGCACGTTCGCGCTGGTCACTGCGGTCTGCGGTGCGGCGCTGTTCTCCGCGCCGTCCGCCGGGCTGGTCGCGGTCGCCTTCGCGGTCGGGTTGTCGGTGCTGGCGATGGCGTTTGCCGTCGGCCATATCTCCGGCGGGCACTTCAACCCGGCGGTGACGATAGGACTGGTAGCGGGCGGACGCTTCGAGGCCGGCAGGGCGGTCGGCTACGTCATCGCGCAGGTGCTCGGCGGCACTGCCGCCGCGGCGATCTTCTACGTCATCCTGTCCGGCGCGCCGGTCGGGAAATGGAACAATTACGTGGCCATCTCCAACATCTACGGCGGAGCGGACCATTTCTCCCTGATGTCGGTGGCGCTCATCGAGATCGTCATCACGGCGCTGTTCCTGATCGTCATCCATGGCGCGACCTCGCGCAAGGCGCCGGCGGGCTTTGCGCCGATCGCCATCGGGCTGTCGCTGACGCTCTTTCACCTCGTCTCCATCCCGGTGTCGAACGCATCGCTCAACCCGGCGCGCTCGACCGCGACGGCGATCTTCGGCGGCACCGAGGCGGTGTCGTCGCTCTGGCTGTTCTGGGCGGCGCCGATCATCGGAGGGGTGATCGGCGGGATCATCTCGCGCTGGCTCCAGGAGGAGTGAGCGCAGAACATTTCCCGGAAAAGCGGACACCGGTTTTCCGAAAGGAAATGCGACAAATCGAATCGCATTTCGCCGAAAAAGCCTGCCCCGGACTTGATCCGGGGTGGACACCGGTTTTCCGAAGGGACGTGCGATAAACTATGGGTCGCGCGGCCGGATGATGATGATCAGGTAGCGCTCCGGCGCGTCGGAGACGCCGAAGTAGCTGCGTGAAATCTCGACCTCGAGGCGGCGCGCGACCGGGCGCGCGGCTGCGTACGTCTCGACGGCGCGGAGACAGCCCGCCTCCTTGACCGGACAGACCAGCGCCATGCCGTCGCGGGCGACGCGCGCGTCGTCGACCCATGGCGTTTCCGACGGATCGATCAACTCGTAGGTCGAGGGGCGATCGACCAGATAGAACACGACACCGTTGACGATGTTGGTGTAGCTGCCGACCAGGCGAAGCGGCTGCGTGATGGTCTGGTGCCAGGCGCGATCGATCGCCGCCGCGAGCAGGCGATAGTGGGTTGCGTAGTTGGGCACGCCGTTGCGATGGATCACGTAGGCGATGCCCGGGGCCGCCAGAGTGGCGGCGATCGGAAGCGCGACGGCGATCGCCAGGAGCCGCGCCAGCGCCTCCCGCGGCACGAGGATCCCGGGTGCCGAGAGCAGCACCACCGGCAGCAGCGTCAAGGCCGGCATGGCCCACAGCGACACGATGAGGGCGCGCGCCGCGATCGCTGCGAGCGTCGCGATCAGCAGCGGCGCCCAGAACGCCACTGCCACCAGCCGGCGCTCGACGCTGCGCGGCCAGACCGCATCGGCGATCGTCGCCAGGCTCGGCCGCGCCACCATCAGCACGAGCGCGGCCGGCACCGCCATGTAGCCGATGGCGCCGCCCAGGAAGCCGAGCGCGACCGCCGCTACCGTCCAGATGTCCGCCGCTGCGTGCGACGCCAGGGCATAGCCGAACGGCGAAAAATCGTTGGCGCCGAGCCAGGCGATGTGCGGCGCCAGCGTCACCGCGCCCACCGCCACGGTCACCCACGGCGCGGCTGAGCCGAAGTAGGCGCCGCGCCGGCGATCGGTCAGCGCCGCGATGCCCAGGCCTGCGATCAGCATGATCGACCAGTACTTGCCGTACATGGCGGCGGCGGCGAAAAAGCCCGCGAGCGCCGCCTCTCCGGGTCTTCGGCTCTCGAAGGAGCGCAGGAAGAACAGCGTGGTCAGGGCCCAGACCGGGATCAGCACCGAGTTGGCGTTGAACTTGAGGGCGTGGAAATTGTAGAACGGCACCAGGGTCAGCAGGGCCAGGCCGAATGGCCGCCGCTCGCCGTCGAGATAGCGCCCCGACAGCACCCACGCGACCCACAGGCCCACGGTCGCAACCACGATGGCGAACAGGTAATACGCCCAGTCGACGAGTGGAAAGACCGAGAACCAGGCCTTCGCCAGCCAGGCCGACAGCGGCGGATGCTTCGGAGTGCCCCAGGCCGGCTCGCGTGACCACGCGATGACCTCGCCCATGTCGAAATGAATATCCTGGCTGCCCTTGGCAAGCGCCCCATAGAGCGCCCACACCGCCACATAGGCGACCAGCCCGACGGCCACGACGCGGTCCCGCCGCGCCGGATCGACCAGCGCATCGGCCAGGCGCAGGAAGGGTCCGCGCGGGCCGCTCTCGGCATCGACCAGGGTCATGCGAGGCCGATGACAGACTTTTCACCGCAACTCAACGGCATGACGCTCGCGGGCTGTCCATCTTGCGTCCATTTGGCGCGGACGCCTTCATCGCCGGGCGACCGAGTGGTACATCGTGATCGCGAAGCGGATGCCCGGCATGCGGAATCGGGATATCCTCGCGAGAATCGTCGCGTGGCGCATGGTCCTGCCGGCGAACCAGCGTCCACGCCGCTGCAATGTGCGCCAGCCGAATTGATCGAGCCGCCATGTGCCGTTGGATCGCCTATCAGGGAGATACGATCGCGCTCGAGCACTATGTCACCGCGCCGGCGCATTCGCTGATCGAGCAGAGCATCCGGGCGCTCGAATCGACGGCAAGCACCAACGGCGACGGATTCGGACTCGGCTGGTACAGTGAGCACGACGAGCCCGGACTCTACCGCGAGGTGCGTCCCGCCTGGTCGGACGAGAACCTGCGGCACCTCTGTCGCCACATCCGTTCGCATCTGTTCTTCGCGCACGTCCGGCACTCGACCGGAACCGCGACGACGCGGCCCAATTGCCATCCATTCGCCCACCGCCACTGGCTCTACATGCACAACGGCCAGATCGGCGACTGGTCGCGGGTCCGTCGGCGGGTGGAAGGCCTGATCCCCGATGCGTTCTATGGCTCGCGCATCGGGACCACCGATTCGGAGGCCGTCTTTCTGGCGATCCTTGGTGCCGGCGCCGATCGCGACCCGGTCGGCGCGACCATCAGGACGCTCGCGACACTGACCGACATCGTGCACCAGAGCGGCAGCAGCGCGCCGCTGCGGTTCACCGCGGCGCTGTCGGACGGCCACGATCTCTATGCGTTCCGTTACGCCAATGGCGATTCGGCGAATACGCTCTACTATCGCGAGGACGGCGGCAACGTGGTGGTCGCGTCGGAGCCGCTCGACCGCGAGCCCGCGAGCTGGACGCCGGTGCCGCCGAGCCACCTGATCGTGGCACGCCGCGGACACCCGGTGTCGATGCGGCCTTTCCCGAGCCTGGCGTCGCTCGCCGCAGAGTGACCGGCGACGGCGTGAGCTTGCCGCTCGACCGCATCAATGGTAACGCCCCGCCATGACGGCGGTACCCATCGAGAACATCCGCAATTTCGCCATCGTGGCGCACATCGACCACGGCAAGTCGACCCTCGCCGATCGGCTGATTCAGCTGACCGGGGGTTTGACTGATCGCGAGATGGTCGACCAGGTGCTCGATTCGATGGACATCGAGCGCGAGCGCGGCATCACCATCAAGGCGCAGACCGTGCGGCTCAACTACCGCGCCCGCGACGGCAAGGACTATGTGCTCAACCTGATCGACACGCCCGGTCACGTCGATTTCGCCTACGAGGTGAGCCGGTCGCTCGCCGCCTGCGAGGGCTCGCTCCTGGTGGTCGACGCCAGTCAGGGCGTGGAGGCGCAGACGCTCGCCAACGTGTACCAGGCGATCGACAACGGACACGAGATCGTCCCGGTGCTCAACAAGGTCGACCTGCCCGCCGCCGAGCCCGCCAAGGTCAAGCAGCAGATCGAGGACGTCATCGGCCTCGACGCCTCGAACGCCGTGGAGATCTCGGCCAAGACCGGACTGAACGTTCCCGAGGTGCTCGAGGCGATCGTGACCCGGCTGCCGCCGCCCAAGGGCGACCGCGAGGCAACGCTCAAAGCCCTTCTGGTCGACAGCTGGTACGACGCCTACCTCGGCGTCGTTGTGCTGGTGCGCATCGTCGACGGCACGCTCAGAAAGCACCAGCGCATCCTCATGATGGGAACGAACGCGGCTTACGAGGTCGACCGCATCGGCGTGTTCACGCCGAAAATGCAGGAAACCGCGGTGCTGGGCCCCGGCGAGATCGGCTTCCTCACCGCCTCCATCAAGGATGTGGCCGACACCCGGGTCGGCGATACCATCACGGACGACCGCAAGCCCGTGCTGGAGCCGCTGCCCGGCTTCCGGCCGTCGATCCCGGTCGTATTCTGCGGGCTGTTTCCGGTCGATGCCGGCGACTTCGAGGCGTTGCGCGCCGCCATGGGCCGGTTGCGCCTGAACGATGCGAGCTTCAGCTACGAGATGGAGACGTCGGCGGCGCTCGGCTTCGGCTTCCGCTGCGGTTTTCTCGGCCTGCTGCACCTGGAGATCATCCAGGAGCGGCTCGAGCGCGAGTTCGATCTCGATCTGATCGCCACCGCGCCGTCGGTGATCTACCGGATGCGGCTGACCAACGGACAGGAGATCGAGATCCACAATCCGGTCGACATGCCCGACGTCGTGAAGATCGCCGAAATCCAGGAACCGTGGATCCGCGCCACGATTCTCACACCCGATGACTATCTCGGCAGCGTGCTGAAGCTGTGCCAGGACCGGCGCGGCGTGCAGGCCGACCTCAATTATGTCGGCTCCCGCGCCATGGTGATCTACGACCTGACGCTCAACGAGGTGGTGTTCGATTTCTACGACCGGCTCAAGTCGGTGTCCAAGGGCTATGCGTCGTTCGACTACCACCTGACCGACTACAAGCCGGCCGACCTGGTCAAGATGCAGATCCTGGTCAACGCCGAGCCGGTCGATGCGCTGTCGATGCTGGTGCACCGCGCCCGCGCCGAGAGCCGCGGCCGCGCCATGGTGGAAAAGCTGAAGGAGCTGATCCCGCCGCACATGTTCCAGATTCCGATCCAGGCGGCGATCGGCGGCAAGGTCGTCGCCCGCGAGACCGTGCGGGCGTTGCGCAAGGATGTGACAGCGAAATGCTACGGCGGCGATGCCACCCGCAAGCGCAAGCTCCTCGACAAACAGAAGGAGGGCAAGAAGCGCATGCGCCAGTTCGGCAAGGTCGACATTCCGCAGGAAGCCTTCATCGCCGCCTTGAAGGTGGATGTGTAGCGGCTTTCTACAGACCCGACACCAGCGGCCTCGTTGCCGGGCGCTTGCGCTTCGGGTGGTCGGCGACCGCCCTGGTCCGTGGCGCCGAGGAGGTGACGATGATCGCCGTGTTGTCGCGGCCGCGCTGCTCGACCAGCGCGTAGAGCGTGGCGGCGTTCCTCGGATGCAGGCGCACGCACCCGTGCGAGGCGGGCGAGCCGAGCGCGCCGGTGGCGAAGCTGCCGTGAATGGCCCAGCCCTCGTGGAAGAAGATGGAATGGGGCATCGGCGACATATGGTATTTGCGCGAGTACCACATGCGGGCCATCATGATCGGGCGATAGATGCCGTCCGGCGTCACATAGCCTCCGGCCGCAGTCGACACCGCCCAGGTGTACTGAGTGTTGCCGTCGACCGACACCGACATCCGCTGGGTGGCCTTGTCGACCTGGACCACGACGTCTGCAACGATGATGTTGGCGTCTGCGCGGCCCGCCATGCAGGACAGCGCCACCATCAGCGCAGACGCAACGATCGCACGACGCATTGATCGTTCCCCATCCTCACGACAGGTAGCCATCCTGCCTTGAGCAAGTAAAGAAAGTTTCTCCGCCTCGAGCACATTCCCCGAGATCGCGACATTAGTGCAACAGGCCGCAGCCGGGCTCTGGGCCCGTGCCGGCATTCGTGACGCGTCGCCGGCGGTCATTATGCCCAGTTGCGCGCCGCATCGCTCACTGCGAAAATTCGACCGACCATAAGGGGCGCCGAATCATCGAGGATCGCATGCCTGTCGAGCTGCATCGCCCTGCCGGTCGTCGCTTCGCCGCCGCTCGCCGCCTGGCGGTCGCGCTGGCGTTTGCTGTCGCCGCCGGCCCGGCCTGTGCCCAGGAGAAGGGCACCCTCAACCCGGCGCCGCTGCCGCCGCTGGCTCACCCCAACGATCCGGCGACGCCTGCCAAGGATCTGGCCGCCCGGAAATTGACGCCCGTACCGATGCAGGCCCGGGCCATCGGCACCTACGTGCGCGGCTGCCTGGCCGGCGCGGTGGCGTTGCCGATCAACGGAAAAACCTGGCAGGTCATGCGGCTGTCCCGCAACCGCAACTGGGGCCACCCGGAATTGATCGCGTTTCTCGAGCGGCTCGCCGAGAAGGTTCCGAAGGTGGCCGGATGGCCCGGCCTGCTGGTCGGCGACGTCGCACAGCCGCGCGGCGCCCCGATGCTGACCGGCCATACCAGTCATCAGATCGGTCTCGACGCCGACATCTGGTTGACGCCGATGCCGGAGCACGAATTGTCGCGCGAGGAGCGAGAGGAGATGTCGGCCGTCGACATGGTGGCGGAGAACAGGCTCGACGTCGATCCCGCCAGATGGACGCCGCAGCACGGCGCGGTGATCAAGGCCGCCGCCCAGGATCCGGTGGTCGACCGCATCTTCGTCAATGCGGCGATCAAGAAGGCGCTGTGTCGCGAAGCCGGGTCGGATCGCGACTGGCTGTCGAAGGTGCGGCCGTGGTGGGGCCACAACTATCATTTCCACGTGCGCATGCGCTGTCCCGCCGACAGCCCGGAGTGTCACGGGCAGCCGCCGGTGCAGCCGGGCGACGGCTGCGGGGCGGAGCTTGCCTACTGGTTCAAGGATTCGGTGCTGCATCCGACGCCGTCGCCGCCCTCCCCGCCGAGGCCGTCGATCAAGGTCGCCGACCTGCCGCCGGCCTGCCGCCAGGTGCTGATGGCGCCGTGAGGTGTCGCCTTGCCGAAGCACACGCCCGCCTGCACGGGCACGTGGACGATCAACGGCCCGTGACGCCCGCTTCATCGGGCGGAACATCGAGCCGCGCCACGATGCCGGCGAGCTCGGGCCGCGGCGGTGGATAGAGCCGCATCACCATCGGGTCGTGGCCCGGGACGATGTGCTGCGGGCTCGGCGCCTGGGCGCGCAAGGCCTCGAACCCTTCGAGCATCAGGCCGACGTGAAACGCCGTGGTGAACGGGCGGCCGCTGCTCATGTTCTCGTAGAAATGCGTGACATCGGAGGCGACCACCACGAAGCCGCGGCGGGTATGGACGCGGACGAACTGCAGGCCGGCCGAATGGCCGCCGACCGCATGCAGCGTGATGCCCGGCGCGACCTCGGCCGGCCCGTTGTGGAGCACCACGCGGCGAGCGAAGTTGAGCCGCACGATGCCGACCACATCCTCGACCTCGAACGAATGGGCAAGCCGCGGAAACCGCATGGAGCGGCCGGTGGCATAGGTGAGCTCCGGCTCCTGGAGATGGAACTGGGCGGCGGGAAATTTGTGAAAATTGCCGACGTGATCGTAGTGCAGGTGGGTCAGGATCACGTCCCGCACCGTGCTGCCGTCGGTCCCGACCAGCCGCAAGGTCTCCACCGGGCAGCGCAGGAAGGTGCGGCCGCGCCGGGCCGCCACCTCCGCGGTGAAGCCGGTGTCGATCACCAGCGCGCGCTCGGCGCCGACCGCGACCCAGAGAAAATAGTCCATCGGCATCGGACCATCGTGCGGATCGCCGCCGATGAAGTGATCCGCCCGCCGGCCATCGCGCGTCGCGTAACGAATGGCGTAGAGCTCGTAGACGGGCAGATCGGCGTTCACCGCGGCCTCCGAGACGATGACCCGCTCGGTCATCGGCGCGCCCGTTATCGCCGCAAGCGCGCGCGAGGTCCACCGCATGGTACGCTGCCCACGAGCGATCCGCCGTGAGCGTGCCCGGCGGCAAAATGGACATGACCAGGGAGGCGGACGTGCTGATCGGATTCATCGGCTTGGGCATCATGGGCGCCCGCATGGCGGCCAATCTGCAGAAGGGCGGATATCGGCTCATCGTCCATGATCTGCGCAAGGAGGCGGCAGCACCGCTGATGGCCGCCGGCGCGGTGTGGGCCGACACGCCGCGGGCGGTGGCGGCCGAGGTCGATGTTGTGTTCACATCGCTGCCGGAGCCGCTCGACGTCGAGGCGGTCGCGCTGGGGCCGGACGGGCTCATCGCCGGCATCAGGCAGGGGGCCGCGTACTTCGATCTCTCGACGAACTCGCCATCGGTGGTGAAGACGATCGCGGCCGCGTTCGCCGCCAAGGGCGCCCACATGCTGGATGCGCCGGTGAGCGGCGGCCCGCAGGGCGCGGCGAGCCGCCGGCTGGCGATCTGGGTCGGCGGCGACAAGCAGGTGTTCGAGCAGCACAAGCCGGTTCTCGACGCGATCGGCGATCAGGCGCGCCATATCGGTCCGCTCGGGGCCGCCACCGTCGCCAAGCTGGTGCACAACCTGTCGAGCTACGCCGTCACCTGCGCGCTGGCCGAGACGTTCGCGATGGGGGTGAAGGCCGGCGTCGAGCCGCTGGCGCTGTGGCAGGCGGTGCGGCAGGGCGCGGCGGGCCGTCGCCGCACCTTCGACGGCCTGCTCGACCAGTTCCTCGCCGGGACCTACGATCCGCCGGCGTTCTCGCTGAAGCTCGCCCACAAGGACGTCGCGCTCGCCACTGCGCTCGGCCGCGAGCTCGGCGTGCCGATGCGCATGTCCAACCTGGCGCTGGCCGAGATGACCGAGGCGCTCAATCGCGGCTGGGGCGGCCGCGACTCGCGTGTCGTGATGCTGCTCGAGCAGGAGCGCGCCGGCGTGACCATCGCGGTCGATCCGGAGCGGCTGCGCGAGGCCGCGGTGGAGATCAGTGGCCCTTGACCAGGCTGCAGCCGCCCTGGTCGAGCGGCCGCCAGGCCTCCTCGGCGGGGATCGTCTTGACCAGCTTGTAGTAGTCCCACGGCGCCTTGCTCTCCTCGGGCTTCTTCACCTGCCACAGATACATCGGGTGGATGTGGCGGCCGTCCTCGCGTACGCGGCCCTTGCCGAAGGTGACGTCGTCGGTCGGCAGCTCCTTCATCTTGGCGACGAGCTTGGCGCCGTCGTGGGTCTGCGCGGCTTCGATCGCCTTGAGGAAGTGCAGCATGCCGCCGTAGTTGCCGGCGTGGTTCATGGTGGGGTACTGCTTGCCGTTGATCTTCTCCACGAAGCGCTTGGTCCAGGCGCGCGTGTCGTCGTTCATGTCCCAATAGAACGCCTCGGTGAACTGCAGCCCCTGGGCGATCTTCAGCCCGAGCGAGTTGATGTCGGTGACGAACACCAGCAGGCCGGCCATCCGCTGGCCCGATGACGCGAGGCCGAACTCCGAGGCCTGCTTGATCGCGTTGATGGTGTCGCCGCCCGCATTGGCGAGCCCGACCACCTTGGCCTTCGAGCTCTGCGCCTGGAGCAGGAACGAGGAGAAATCGGCGTTGTTGAGCGGCACCCGCACCGCGCCCAGGACCTTTCCGCCGGCCGCCTTGACGACCGCGCTGGTCTGCGCCTCGAGGTCGTGGCCGAACGCATAGTCCGCCGTGATGAAGAACCAGGTGTCGCCGCCGGTGGCGACCACCGCCCGGCCGGTGCCGTTGGCGAGCGCGAAATTGTCGAACGTCCAGTGCACCGTGTTGGGGCTGCAGGCATCCCCGGTGAGCCGCGCCGAGCCCGCCGACCCGTTCACCATCACCTTGTTCATCTGCCTGGCGACCTCGTTCACCGCGAGCGCGACCCCGGAGTTCGGCACGTCCAGGATCATGTCGACGCCATCCCGCTCGAACCACTGGCGCGCGATGTTCGAGCCGATGTCCGGCTTGTTCTGATGGTCGGCGACGATGATCTCGACCTTGA
>JBEKZK010000730.1:0-3288 GCA_049509935.1 Xanthobacteraceae bacterium
TTCCGGCGAAGTGGTTACCGGTTCGCCGACGAGAACATGCGCCACGCGAGACTCATGTTCCGGCGAAGTGGTTACCGGTTCGCCAGGGCGCATGCACGAGATCCACCGCGACATGGCGGCAGACGTGCGCGCGACCCATGCGCTGCGGCTCGGCCTGCGCGAGATCAAGGGCCTCGCCGAGGACGACGCCAAGCTGATCGTCGCCCGGCGCCATCGCGGCTACGACTCGCTGCGCGATCTGTGGCTGCGCACCGGGCTCAAGACAAGCGTGCTCGAGCGTCTCGCCGACGCCGACGCGTTCGGCTCGCTCGGGCTTGCGCGGCGCGACGCGCTGTGGGCCGCCAAGGCGCTCGGCCGCGCCGGCGGCCAGGACGACCTGCCGCTGTTTGCCGCTTCCACCTCTCCCCGAGGGGCACCCCGCGACGCATGCGTCGCGGGGACCCCGTTGCGGGGAGAGGTCGACCGCGCGCTTGCGCGGTCGGGTGAGGAGCTGCGTGTCACAGGTGATGAAGCCATCGGATCATCAGGAGCTGGCCACCGCGCCCACCCTCCCCTGGAGGGGGAGGGTGCTCCCTTTGCCGAGCCCGAGGTCGATCTGCCGCCGATGCCGCTCGGCGAGGAGGTGGTCAACGACTATCGGTTCCTCAAGCTGTCGCTGCGCGCGCATCCGGCGGCGTTCCTGCGCGGCGATCTCGAGGCGCGCCGCATCATGCGCAACGAGGAGTTGCGGCAATGCAAATCGGGCGCGCGCGTGCGCGTCTCAGGCCTGATCACGGTGCGCCAGCGGCCGGGCTCCGCCAACGGCGTGATCTTCATGACCATCGAGGACGAGACCGCGATCGCCAACGTCATCGTCTGGCCGAAGATGTTCGAACGTTTCCGCCCGATCGTGCTCGGCGCCCGCTACGTCGCGGTCAGCGGCAGGATGCAGGAGGAATGCGGCGTCATCCACGTGGTCGCCGACCGGCTCGACAATCTGACGCCGCTGCTCGCCCGGCTCGCTGACAGCGGCACCACAATCGAGGGCCTCGCCCGCTGCGACGAGGTCAAGCGCCCGGGCAACGACCAGCGCTCCCGCGAGATCCGCGCCGGACGCAAGACCGCGCTGGTCAGGCTGCTCGACGAGATGCCGGAGCTCATCGGCGATCTCGACGTCCAGGCGCGGGCGACACGGCACGTCATCGCCAAGCCGCGCCGGACCGGGTGAGGAGGGCTCACATCGGCGGGGTGAGGCCGTCCTTGCCGACGACGATGCGGGCGGCCTGCAGGCTTCCATCAGGCTGCCGGGTCGCCGCCGGCACGAAGATCTTGGCGCCCGCTTTCAGATCGGCCTTGTCGCCGGGCTCGAAGGCGACGATCGGCGCGTCGGCCGGCACCGTGATCTTCTTCTCGCCGTCCTTGTATTTGAGCGTCAGCGTCTGGCCGTCGACCTCCTTGACCGCCTCGGCGACCGCCGCGTTGGTCATCGTGCTCTTGGGCTGCAGATCCCAGGCCCGATCCCCCTCCCCGGTCCCGCGCATCGCCTCGGGGAAGATGTGCACCTCGACGGCGCGCCACGACCCGTCGGTCTGCGGCAGCGCCGTGACCCCGACGAAACTGCTTGGCTTGATGTCGGACAGCGCCGCCTTGACGGTCGCCACCACGGGCCCGTTGTCGGCGAGCTTCACCGTCACGTCCTTGCCATCGCGGGCCTTGACCGTCAGGGTCTGCCCGTCGACGTGCTCGATCGTCCCGCGCACCCGCACCGGGGCCTCCTGGGCGACGGCCGAAGCCGCGACAGCCGCAATCCCGCACGCCAACGCCAGTCCGGCGGCGCCAAGCGCCTGCCGCGTCACACCACCATGCATGTCATCCTCCAAGAGCTGGTCCGGCGATCTGTCGTCGCCCGCAGACCCGCAACCCTCTCGCACGCCGATCAACCCCGGCAAAATCCCGTCCTCGTGATCGACCGCTTCAGCCCGGTGCCGCCATCCGCGGCTCGGACCGGCGCTGAGCTTTGCCGGCTGGTACCGCGCGGCCGCCATGCTACAAGGCAGCAACGATGATCGGGGAGATATCATGTCGCGATCGCCTGCTCGACCGGCGTGCCGGGTTGCGGTCGCCGGCTGCACGACCCAGAGGACCGGCGCCGCGTGGTCGACCCCCGCCGGCTGACGGCTTGCGGGATCGCGGATGGATTTCCCCTTCGAGCTCCTGATGAACGCCGTGATCGCCGGGCTGCTGCTCGGCGGCCTCTACGCGGCGGTCACGGCCGGCGTCGCGATCTCGTTCGGGATCCTCGACATCGTCAACATCGCGCACCCGGCCTTCATCATCCTGGGGTCGTACGTCGCCTATGTCGTCAACAAGACATTCGGCTTCGACCCGATCCTGACCAGCATCGTCATGCTGCCGGCCTTCTACCTCCTGGGCGCGATGGTCTACCAGGTCTACTATGTCTCGTTCGAGAAGCGCGGCGACGAGGCGCTGCGCGGGCTCGCGTTCTTCTTCGGCCTGCTGTTCATCACCGAGGTCGGGCTCGTGCTGGTGTTCGGCGTCGACTACCGCTATGTCGAGGCCGCCTACATCGGGCCGAGCCTGCACCTCGGCATCGTCGACCTGCCGCTGCGCATGCTGGTGCCCTGCCTGGTCTCGCTGCTGCTGATCACGGCGCTGCAGCTCTTCCTTTCCAGAACCTTCGTCGGCCGCGCCATCATGGCGGTGTCGCAGGATCAACTGGCGCTGCGGCTGATGGCGGCCGATCCGATCCGCATCAAGCGCATCGCGTTCGCGATCTCGATCGCCACCGCGGCAGCGGCGGGCGCGTTCCTCATCGTGATCCAGCCGGTCGAGCCGTCGGTCGGCCGCGAATATATCGGCCGGGTGTTCGCCATCTGCGTGCTCGGCGGCATGGGCAGCCTGCCCGGCACCGTGATCGCCGCGATGCTGCTCGGGGTCGTCGAGAGCATCACGTCGACGTTCTACGGTCCATCGTGGGCGCCGGCCGTGGCATTCGGCGTGCTACTGCTGACGCTGGCGTTCCGGCCGGCCGGCCTGCTGGGGCGTTAAAGCATTTCCCGGAAAAGTGGACACCGGTTCTCCGAAAGGAAATGCGACAAACATGGAAGCTCGAGCGCTTTCCGCTGACGGCCGGTGAGATTTCATGGTCAACCTTATCGGAAAGCGCTCTAGTGCACCGATTCCGAAGTTCGCATCACTTGGCGACATCCTCTGGTGCGAACTTCGGAATCCAGAGGTGCACTAGCAAGCCTATGATTCTAGTGCGGCTTTTAGGATTTGAAGTTCCTA
>JBEKZK010000731.1:0-3281 GCA_049509935.1 Xanthobacteraceae bacterium
CGCCGGAGCCCCCTCACCCCAAACCGCAACCCCCGGGGGGGTGGGGGGGCGCCCAGTTTTTTTCAAACGTGTCGGCCAGATCGTCGGCCGCGACCGAACGCGGATCAGATTCAGCAAATATGCTCCATTCAAACGTATCCGTTGACGACACTTCCGGGCCGACCGCGGCGTGGACATGAGCCGACCAGACACCGACGACTACGGCGCCTTCGTTCCGGGCCTGCGCTGCGTGGTCGAGCCGACCGGCCGCGGCGCGCTGAGCGGGCTGTCGTTTGCCGTCAAGGATCTGATCGACGTCGCCGGATGGCGGACCGGTGGCGGCAATCCGGACTGGCTGGCGAGCCATCCGGCGGCGGAAAAATCGGCGCCGGTGGTCGCGGCGCTGCTGGCGGCGGGCGCGCGGCTCGTCGGCAAGACCGTCACGGATGAGCTCGCGTTCAGCCTCGAGGGCGCCAATGCGCACTACGGCACGCCGGTCAATCCGGCGTGCCCGGATCGGCTTCCCGGCGGCTCGTCCAGCGGCTCGGCGGTCGCGGTCGCGGCGGGACTCGTCGACGTCGCACTGGGAACCGATACCGGCGGATCGGTCCGGGTGCCCGCCAGCTTCACCGGGATTTTCGGATTCCGGCCGAGCCATGGACGGGTATCGACCGCGGGCGTGGTGCCGTTCGCGCCGAGCTACGACACGGTCGGATGGTTCGCGCGCGATGCCGGGCTGCTCGGCGCGGTGGGAGAGGCCCTGCTCGGCCCAGGCCCGGCCGCGCCGATCCGCCGCTTGCTGCTGGTCCGCGACGCCTTCGCGCTCGCGCCTGCGGACGCGGCATCGGTGCTGCTGGCGCAGGCCCGCCGCTGGGGCGCCGTCGAGGAGACCACGGTGTTCGACGGCGCGCAGGCCGAGTGGCTCGAATGCTACCGGGTGCTCCAGGGAGCCGAGATCTGGCAGCAGCTGGGACCGTGGATCACCGCCCGCCGGCCCACCTTCGGACCGTCGATCGCGCCGCGCTTTGCCGACGCCGCAACCATCGCGCCGGCGGCCGTCGCGCGCTATCGAGACGTCCGCCAGGCGATATCCCGGCGGCTCGCGGCGCTGGTTCCGCCGGGCACCGGCCTCGTCATCCCCACCACGCCCGGACCCTCGCTGCCGACGGCGACGCCGGCGGACCGGATCGGCGCCTTCTACGCGCTGGCGCTGCCGCTCAACGCCATCGCCGGGCACCCCGGCCTGCCGCAGGTGACGATCCCGGTCGCGCGCCTCGACGGCTGTCCGCTCGGACTCTCGGTCATCGGCTCGCACGGCTCGGATTCCGCGCTGCTGGCGATCGCCCGAGTCCTGCCCGCCGACCGATCGGAGGCCCGATGAGTGACGTTCGCCCCGTCGGCCCCAGGCCGCATCGCGCGCCGCGCCGCGCATCGCGGGACGCCACGGCGCGCCAGCCGCGCCGCAATCCCGCGGCGTCACGCGACAAGATCATGAAGACCGCGCGCGCCGAATTCGCCCGCCACGGGTTCGCCGGCGCCCGCATCGCCAGGATCGTCGCCAATTCCGGCTCCAACCCGCGCATGGTCTATCATTATTTCGGCAGCAAGTCCGCGCTCTACATCGCGGTACTGGAGGATGCGCTCGGCGACTTGCGCAGCAAGGAGCTGCTCCTCGATGTCGAGCATCTCGATCCGCTGGAAGGCCTGCTGCAGCTGTTCGACTTCATGAACAGCCATTTCGAGGCGCATCAGGACCTCGTCCGCCTGCTGGTGACCGAGAACCTGCAAACCGGACGCTACATGCGCAAGTCGGCGCGGATCAGGGAGATGTCGTTCCCGGTCCTGGAGATGATCGCCAGGTTCCTGACCCGCGGCACGACCGGCGGCCAGCTCGCCGCCGGCCTCGATCCGCTGCGCCTGTACGTCATGATGGTGGCGTTGACCCAGTTCCACCTGTCCAACGTCCATACCCTGTCGATCATCTTTGCCCGCGACCTGTCGGCTCCCGAGTGGCGGCGCGCCAGGGCCGCCGATGCGCGGCGCATGCTGGCAGCATTCCTCACGCGGGAGACGGCCGGCTCGTAGGGTGGGTTGAGCGTCTACGTCACCTCGATCTCGCAGCCCCGCTGCTTCATCTCGTCGATCTGCAGGCCGGCGTTCTCCGCATAGTCGATCGGCACCACGACGAGCTGGACGCCACCCTGCCCGAAGGCCGCGTCGAGCGCCGGGGCGAGATCGTCGGTGCGCTCGACGCGGGTGCCCGACGCGCCGTAGGATTGCGCGTACCTGACGAAGTCGGGATTGCCGAAGGTCAGGCCCCAGTCGGGAAACCGGTCGACCGCCTGCTTCCAGCGGATCATGCCGTAGGCGCAATCCTCGAGAACGAGCACCACCAGGTTCAGGCGCAGCCGCACCGCGGTTTCCATCTCCTGCGAGTTCATCATGAACCCGCCGTCGCCGCACACCGCGAGCACGCGCCGGTCCGGATGAAGCATCGCCGCCATCATCGCCGACGGCAGGCCGGCTCCCATGGTCGCCAGCGCATTGTCGAGCAGCAGCGTGTTCGCCACGTGGGTGCGGTAGTTGCGGGCGAACCAGATCTTGTACATGCCGTTGTCGAGGCAGACGATGCCGTCCTCGGGCATCACCTTGCGCACGTCTGCGACGATGCGCTGGGGCACCGGCGGAAACCGCGGCTCGTCGGCGCGGTCCTGGATGCGCGCCAGAATCTCGCCGCGCAACTCCAGGAAATCGGGATCGACGGTGATCCGGCCCTCGAGCCGGTCGGCCAGCATCGTCATGCTGGCTCCGAGGTCGCCGACCACCTCCGCGTGAGGAAAGTAGATCTGCTCGACGTGCGCCGGCGTGGACCCGACATGGATCACCTGCGGGCCGTTCGGCCCCATGAAGAACGGCGGTTTCTCGACGGTGTCATGGCCGACCGCGATGATGAGGTCGGCGCGGTCGACCGCGCGGTGCACGTAGTCGCCCTCCGACAGCGCCGCCGTCCCCATGTAGAGATTGGAGCCGCCGGTCACCGAGCCCTTCCCCATCTGCGTGTTGAAGAACGGGATTCCGGTGCGTCGGACGAAACTCGACAGCGCCTCGACCAGCCGCGGCCGGCTCGATCCGGCACCCAGCATGACCAGCGGCCGGCGCGCCAGCAGGATCATCTGGGCGGCGCGGTCGAGCGCCGCCGGATGCGCCACCGGGAGCTCGATCGGGTGCGGCGGCACCATCGCGGCGTCGCCCGACTGCTCCCGGGCGATGTCCTCCGGCAGCTCCAGATGGACCGGTCCCGG
>JBEKZK010000732.1:0-3269 GCA_049509935.1 Xanthobacteraceae bacterium
GCATCATCATGCGGAACAGGTTGCCGGGTTGCTCCCAATGGTCATCGTCGACACGATGGTCCCAATGGGCGGCCTCACCCTCGATCGGCATCGGCGGCTCCGCGACGTCGGGCTGGTTGTTCCACAGCCCGGCGCTGTTGGGATGATAGGTCAGCGTTGCGCCCAGATTGCCGTCGGTGCGCATCCTGCCGTCGCGGTGATAACTGCGAAACGGGCATCTCGGCGCGTTGACCGGGATGTGGTTGAAGTTGACGCCGAGCCGGTAGCGCTGGGTGTCGCCGTAGGAGAACAGCCGCGCCTGCAGCATCTTGTCGGGCGAAAAGCCGATGCCGGGCACGATGTTGGCGGGCGAGAAGGCGGCCTGCTCCACGTCGGCGAAATAGTTCTCCGGCCAGCGGTTGAGCTCCATCACGCCGACCTCGATCAGCGGATAGTCCGCCTTCGGCCAGACCTTGGTCAGGTCGACGCGGATGAAGGTGGGATCCTTGTCGGCGAGCACGTCGGCCTTGACGTTGTCGAAGGTCGTCTCCGGCTTGTGCCTGATGCCGTCGTAGAACGCCTGGATGATGTCCTCCTGGTGAAACAGCAGCGGCGGCTCGGTGTCCCGCACCAGTTCGGTGATCTCGCGGGCGAGCCTGCTGTCGGGAATTCCAGCTCCCGCAAGATCGACGCTCATCGTACGTTCTCGGGGAAGCGATGTGGTCAGCATGGCCTTCGACCTTTATGCTCATGCGCGCGTGGACGTTGAGCCTGATATTGCGCAGGCGCGGGGCGGCGCGCTTGCGCAATATTGCCTCGGCTGACGGATGCTTGCGGTGGTCGGCCGGCGAACCCGGCGCGCGCTACGCGGCGCGCTTCGGCAAGGCGGGCAGGACCTGCCAAATGACACGATGACGGCTGTGAGACCTTCCACAATCGTGGTAGTCTCCATTCATTGAACTTTCGTCTCGACCAAACTGACGAACCAGGGAGATTTGCGATGACCAGGAGCGAAGCCAGCGCGATCCGTCCATTCCATCCGAGCTTTGCGGAAGCGGAGCTCACCGACCTGCGCCGACGCGTCAACGCAACAAGATGGCCCGAGCGGGAAACGGTCGCGGATGCCACGCAAGGCGTTCAGCTCGCGACGATTCGGAAACTCGCGGATTATTGGGGCAAATCCTACGATTGGGGCAAGTGCGAGGCGAAGCTGAAGGCCTTGCCGCATTTCATCACCGAGATCGACGGGCTGGACATTCATTTCATTCACGTTCGTTCGAAGCATGAGAACGCGCTGCCGGTGATCGTCACGCACGGATGGCCCGGCTCCGTCATCGAGCAGCTGAAGATCATCGCCCCGCTGACCGATCCCGAGTCACATGGCGGACAGGCATCGGATGCGTTCCACCTGGTCATTCCGTCGTTGCCCGGCTACGGATTCTCAGGCAAGCCGACTGTGGCCGGCTGGGGCCCGGAGCGCATCGCGCGAACCTGGACCGTGCTGATGAAGCGCCTCGGCTATACGGCGTATGCGGCGCAAGGCGGCGACTGGGGTGCGCTCATCACGCAACTCATGGGCGCACAAGCGGCACCGGGATTGCTCGGCATCCACACCAACATGCCGGGCGCGGTTCCACCCGACATCGACAAGGCGGCTTCGGCGGGCGCGCCGGCCCCGTCCGGTCTCTCAGCCGACGAACAACATGCGTACGATCAGCTGGTGTTCTTCTACGCGCACGGCCTGGGCTACGCCCAGGAGATGGGCAACCGGCCACAGACGCTGTACGGCATCGCGGATTCACCGGTCGGCCTCGCCGGCTGGATCCTCGACCACGACGCGAGCAGCTATGCGATGATGGCACGCGTCTTCGACGACAAGACCGAAGGTCTCACGCGCGACGACATCCTCGACAACATCACTTTCTACTGGTTGACCAACACCGCGGTCTCTTCGGCTCGTCTGTACTGGGAAAACAAGCTGGGGTTTTTCGCACCCAAGAACGTCCGGATCCCGGCGGGCGTGAGCGTCTACCCGGACGAGATCTATGCGGCTCCGCGCAGCTGGGTCGAGAAGGCTTTTCCCAAGCTCATCTACTTCAACAAGCTTCCCAAGGGCGGCCACTTCGCGGCCTGGGAGCAGCCGGCAGTCTTCGTGTCCGACCTTCGTGCAGCGTTCAAGTCACTGCGCGCATAGATCCAGATGAAACGCGGCGCCGCCCACCATCCACCGACCGCGAAGACGCGGAGACGTCAGGCGGCCCTGCGGTCGCCCGCACAGCGGGCGCCGGGCCCGCAGCAGGATGGCGGCCGGAGCACGCGCGCCGCACCGGGGGCCAGTCGGGACGCGCCGGTCCGATCGCCGTGGAATATCAGCAGGATCGCCATATTTGCCGCGGACCCGGGGCGCCGGCCCGAGATCGCAGCACCCGGCGTCTCGACGTCGGCCGCGGGTCCCTCCGGACGAAGCGCATCCTCGCTCCCGGGAGATGCTCGCCTGCCAGTCGGCAACGGCGGCTTGCTGAGTTTCGCACCGGGCCCGGTCTCCGGCTCATTGCAGCGGCAACCCGCGCCGCCGCCATCGCCCCAGCCGCCCACCTATGATCGCACCATTTACCCCATCCCGCCGGTCCCGCAGGGCCTGACCGCCAACCAGGTCAAGCAGCAACTCGCCGGCAAGATCAAGCACGGCGATATCACGGGCTTTTCGACCAGCGGTGCGACCGGCAATGCCGAGATCTTTTTGCTCGCCGTGCTCGTTGCGCTGGGCACACCCGACCGATGGAACAGCGAAGCCGATGTCGTCGCGGCGATCGACTGGCCGGCCAAGCCCGGCGATCCTGCGCCGCTCGGCCAGGTGACGGTGCGCATCGACGCCGCAGGAGCTGCATCCGCCGAGCTCATCGCGCGGGGCGCACCGGCGGTCACCAAGCGGACCACGGCCGAGGCGCTGAAGACCGACTACAAATTGGCGGCGGTGACGGACGACCGCAGCGCGACGTGGAGCCCCGACGATCTCAATGACGTGGCCGAGGCCCTCGCCCTGCTGTCGCCGGACGACAAGGCCGCGCTCGAGGACGTCGAGCTCATTCGCGTCGATCAGATCCCCGGCCATCCCGACCGGGCGGGCCAGTTCGAGTTTCCCGACCACGCCGCACAGGACGCCCGCGAGGTCAACCGCCACGCCAAGCTGATGCTCGCCAAGACCGCATTCACCCACGATACCCTGCAGTTCGTCGGGGGGACCGGAAAGACCCGGCCGGCGAGCTTCCAGGCCATCCTCCACGAGGTCG
>JBEKZK010000733.1:0-3268 GCA_049509935.1 Xanthobacteraceae bacterium
CTCGGCGCACAGCCGGCGCATCGTATGCTCTTGCCAGGCATTGCCGCGGCCGTGACGAACCAGGCAGGCGACTTTGGTCTGATGCATCGCATATATCATGGACGGACGCGCATGCGCGGCCCAGCACATAACACACATTGACGATCTCCGAGACGCTGGCACCCTCGCCGCCGAGATCCTGCGCCACCATGATCCCCAGCAGCCGGTGTTTTCGCGCCGCCGCAAGCGCCTCGTGTGGGAATCGCGCCTCGCAATCAACCGCCTTGGCATTGGCGCCGGCTACACTGGCGACCGAATTGGTACGGGCGACGAGGTCTGCGGTATCGGGTACGGCTGCGTCAACAGCCTCGAGCTTCTGCTTTGCCATGACCTGGATTTCCATTATCAAACCTATCGTTGTGATGTCGTTGGTAGCGAGAGCTCTGACTCTCAATCGCCCCAAGTGGTGCGCGATCGCGGCCATTGGCCAGGAAGAAAACTACTTGGTCATTGATCTGAATCAATGGCGCAGATGTTCAACTATCTCGGCATCAAACAATATAATTACCTGATGAAACAATCAACGTATCACGGCAATATCTGTTCCGGCCTGCACCTTCCGGATGTCTGTCTCGGTTGCCGATTGGTTGCGGCCGTCCTCACGAGCCCTGGCGCAGGCGGGCCAGCACTTGCGGCCGGCGTAGCCGTCGGCGGGTTGCAGGCCGACCTTGCGCTGGAAGTTGCGCACTGTGACCCGGGTTTCGCGGCCGACCCGCGAATTACGCTGACAGTGAATTACGGTGACAGTGAATTACGGTGACAGTGCACTTAATTGCACGGATCAATTAAGTGCACTGTCACCGTAACCCAATTAAGTGCACTGTCACCGTAACCCATTAAGTGCACTGTCACCGTAACTCTATCTGCGCTGCCGATTGATTGTAGCCGTCCTCACGACCCCTGGCGCAGGCGGGCCAGCACCTTGAGGCCGGCGTAGCCGTCGGCGGGCTGCAGGCCGACCTTGCGCTGGAAGTTGCGCACCGCGACCCGCGTCTCGCGGCCGACCCGGCCGTCGGTGCCGTCGGTGTCGAAGCCGGCGGCGGTGAGGCGGCGCTGGATCTCCTGCACCTCGGCGAGCGTCGGGGTGCGCTCGCCGCCGGGAAACGGCTGCACGAGCTCGCCGTCGCCCTTGATGCGGTCGCCGAGATGCACGATCGCCAGCGCGTAGGTGTCGGCCGGATTGTAGGAGCGCACCGCGTTGAAGTTCTGGGTGAGCAGGAACACCGGACCGCCCGGCACCGGCCGCCACAGGCGGGCCCGCTCGGCGGGTCGCGGAAACGGCTCGCCGTTGGCGCGGCGGACGCCGCGGTCGCGCCAGGCCGAGATCGCCTGCATGCCGGAGGATGCCGACAGCCCTGCCGGCAGCATGACCTCGTAGCCCCAGCCTTCGCCGCGCCGGTACCTGCCGCGCTCGAGGATGTACTGGGCGGTGCCGGCGATGGCGTCGTCGGGCGGTCCGTACGGCGAGATGCGGCCGTCGTGGTTGTAGTCGACGCCCATGCTCAGCCAGACTTCAGGCATCCATTGGGTGTGGCCCATGGCGCCGGCCCACGAGCCGATCATCTGCTCCGGGCTGACCCAGCCGCGCTCGACGATGACCATGGCGTTGAGCAGCTCCTGCTCCCAGTAGGAGCGCCGGCGCGGCTCGCCCCAGGCCAGCGCCGCCAGCGCCGGGATGATCGGCCGCATGTGCTTGGGGTTCAGCACCACGTCGCCGAAGGCCGATTCCATGCCCCACAGGCCGAGCATGATGTAGCGGTCGACCGCGTAGTCGCGCTCGACCCGGCCGAGCAGCTCGGCGTATTCCTTGGCGCGCTCCTGGCCGGTCCGAATCCGCCAGTCGGAGACCCGGATGTTGAGGTACTGCCAGACCTCCTCGTGAAACTCGGGCTGGGCACGGTCGAGGGCGTAGACCGAGGTGTCCGGCTTCACCCCGCCCAGCACCCGGTCGTAGGTCGCCTCCGAAATGCCGCGCGCCCGTGCCCGGGCGCGAAAAGCCTGCACCCATTCGGCGAAACCCTGCCGTGCCGACTGGCCGAGCACCGGGCCGAGCCAAGCCAGCGTCGTGACGGCGCCGAACGCGCCTCTCAGGAGCGCGCGGCGTGCAAGCGAATCGCGCATGTCGTCATCTTGCCACCGCTCGGCCGCCAAAGTGAGGCGTGACGACGACCGAGGCTGTTGCTGGCGGGCGGGTTGCGCGTCAATCCTTCGCACGTTCCACGTAGCTGCCGTCGGTCGTCATGACGACGATGCGGGTGCCGGGCACGATGTGGGACGGCACCCCGGTGCGCACCCCGTTCGACAGCAGCGCCGGCTTGTACGACGACGACGCGGTCTGGCCCTTCATGGTCGGCTCGGTTTCCATCACCTCCAGGACGACGCGCTGCGGCAGCTCGATCGCCACCGCGATGCCCTCGTGCATGCTCAGGGTGACCTTCATGCCCTCCTGCAGGTAGGCGGCCTGGTCGCCGACCACGTCCTTGGGCACCGCCACCTGGTCGTAGGTCTCGGCATTCATGAAATGGTGACCGTCGGCATCGCTGTACAGATACTGGTACTCGCGGTCCTCCACATGGGCGCGCTCGACCTGCTCGGTGGTGCGGTAGCGCTCCGCTACCTTTACGCCGTCGCTGATCCGGCGCATGTCGAGCTGGGTGACCGGGGTGCCCTTGCCGGGATGGATGTTGTCCGCCGTCATGATGACGTAGAGCTTGCCGCCGATGTCGACGATGTTGCCCTTGCGGAGCGAGCTGGCGATGACTTTCACGGTGCGTCCTCGATTGGCCTCGACGGGCCGCGGTCTATCGCGTGCCGGTGTCGGCGCGCAACATAGCGATCCTGTGCCCGTCCGCCAGTCATTTCGGTTGCGCCGCTGATGCCGCCGGCGTCGCCCTGGTGGGCCCCCGACGTCCTCGCCGACCGGCGGCCGTTTCTGCTCGCCCGCCGCCGCATTCTCGAGGCGTTGCGCGGCTTCTTCGCGGCCCGCGGCTTCGTCGAGGTGGAAACCCCCTGCCTGCAGGTGTCGCCCGGCAACGAGGCCCACCTGCACGCCTTCGCGACCGAGCTCGTCGGCACCGACGAAACCCGCTCGCGGCTCCATCTCGCGACCTCGCCGGAGTTCGCCCTCAAGAAGCTGGTTGCGGGCGGGGAGCGCCGCATCTTCGAGTTCGCCCGGGTGTTCCGCAACCGCGAGCGCGGCCCGCTGCATCATCCGGAATTCACCATGCTC
>JBEKZK010000734.1:0-3265 GCA_049509935.1 Xanthobacteraceae bacterium
CTGGCCCTCGCCGAGCTCCAGCGACACGTCGCTGTGGTCGCGCAGATCGCTCGGCATGATATCGAACAGCGAATCGCCGATGCCGAGGATCGCCACCAACGCGGTCTTGTCGTCGATATCCATCAGCACGCCGAGCGCGACGCCGAAGAACTGATCGACGCGAAAGATGCGCAGCGACGGATCGCGGGCCGGCAGCATCTCGTCGCGGCCCGGCCAGCCCTCGTCGAACTCGAGCGTCTCCGAATACGCGGAGCATCGCACCTGGCCGTCTCGACCGACGACGCGAATGTCCTTGACGGCGCCGCGCTGATACACGTGCAGACGAACCGCCTGGAGGGCCGACGGGTCGCAGCCGACCGGTCCGCGACGGGCGAGCTCGCCGAGCGTGGCGGCGCCATAGTCGACGGCGACTTCCAATCGCCGCAGCGCCACCTCGTCGAGCTCGCGCAGCTGCCTGGAGCGTTGCCCGTCGATCAGCGCGTTCGCCGCGAAGTGACCGGCAACCACGAAGAGCACCGTCGCCGTGGCCGCGATGGACAGGCCTGTCACCTTCGGCCACCACGACTGCATATGCTGATCGCCGATTGAGTTGATCATGAAGCCTGCCGCAAAGTTGTCAAAATTCACTTAAAGCCCCGCCGGCCCCTGAACGAGGCCCGAACTCCACGGCCACTGGGGATCCGATTCCGGTCGGCGGTGACACGGCCGTGACAATCCGCTCGAGGTTCGGTGCTAGCGCTGCCGGCATGGATCACTTCGCAATCATCGGAGCCTCCTACAAGACCGCCGCCGTCGAGCGCCTGGCGCAGATTGCCCTGCCCCGGGATGCGCTGACGACCAGCCTGCCGGCATTGGCGCAGGCGGTCGGCGTGCGCGAGATCGCCTACATCGGAACCTGCAACCGCATCGAGGTGCTCCTCATCGGGGGCGATGGAACCCCGGTCCAGGCGTATCGGCAGCGGGTGGCGGCCGCTCTCGGCGGAGCCCAAGGCGGCCCGGCCGACGGAATGTTTCGCGCCTGGGAGGGCGAGGGGGCGCTCGAGCACCTGCTTCTGGTCACGGCGGGGTTCGATTCGGCCCAGGCCGGTGAACGCGAGATCAGCGACCAGGTCAGGGCCGCCTGGGCGGCCGCACGGGCGGCCGGGACCGCCGGGCCGCAACTCGGCTTCCTCTTCACCGAGGCCCTGCGGATCGCGCAGGAGGTCCATCGCGACATGAGCGGGCTGGGCCCCGCGGCGTCGCTGGCCGATTCGGCCGCCGCGCGGGTCATCGACCATCTCCAGGCAGGGCCCGGCCCGGTCGCGCTGATCGGGGTATCGCCGATGACGAAACGCTGCGCCAGGATGCTGTCGGCACGCGGAACCTCGCTCATCGTGGTCAACCGGGACGTCGATCGGGCGCGCAAGCTCGCCGCGACGGTAGCAGGCGCGGCACGGTCCCTCGACGCTTTCCTCGCCGCCCCCGACCCGGTGGCGGCGATCGTCATTGCGGTCGGCGGATCAAAGGCGCTGTTGACCAGATCGTGGCTCGAGGGAGTGGCCGCGCGGGCGGACCGGCCCATCCTGGTCCTCGATCTCGGAGTTCCGGCGAACGTGGAGCGTTCGGCGGAGGAGGTCGGCGGCATCGAGCTCGTCCAGATGGATCAGTTCGTCCGCACCGCCCAGAGCGAGCGCGTTCGCCGCCTGCTCGACTTGGCGCCGGCGCGCCTGGCGATCGACCGCCATCTCGCCCGCCTGGTCGATCTGTTCACGCTCCGCGGCGCCGGCCCCTTGATCGGCGCCCTGTCGCAGCACTATGCCGAGGTGGCGGCGGACGACGCCCGGCGGCTGCTGGCGAGGGAGCTCAAGGACCTGGGCGAGCCGGAGCGCCAGGCGGTGCTCAACTGGGCGGACACGCTGGGGCGCCGTCTCGCGCATCTGCCGATCATGGGACTGCGCCAGCTTGCGGCCGATGCCGGGCCGCCGGCGGTCGCCGCCTTCGTCAAGGGCATCGAGAGCGCAGCGGCGGAGCCGGCGCGTTCGCGAGCGACATTCAATGGCCAATCGGGACGGAGCCCCTTCATGCAGAAGCCGACCACGACGAGCTTGTACGAGCGAGCCTGCCGATCCCTGCCTGGCGGGGTCAACTCGCCGGTCCGCGCCTATCGCGCGGTAGGGGGGACGCCGCCGTTCATCAGTCGCGGCGAAGGATCCGCGATCTTCGACGAGGAGGGACGCCGCTACGTCGACTTCGTGTGCTCATGGGGCGCCCTGATCCTCGGGCACTGCCATCCCGAGGTCGAGAGCACGATGCACGAGGCGATTTCGCGCGGCACCACCTATGGCGCGCCGTGCGTGGCGGAGATCGAGCTCGCCGAGGAGGTGATCGCGTCATATCCGGGTCTGGAGCAGGTCCGCTGCGTATCCTCCGGTACCGAGGCGACGATGAGCGCCATCCGCCTGGCGCGAGGGGCGACCGGCCGCGACGTGATCGTCAAGTTTTCCGGATGCTACCACGGCCATGCCGATCATCTGCTCGTGGCCGCGGGCTCCGGGCTCGCGACCGCTGGCCTGCCGACCTCGGCGGGCGTGCCGCGCGAGTTCGCCGCCCTGACCCGGGTGCTGCCGCTCGACGACGAGGAGAAGCTCACAGAGCTGTTCGCCCGCGAAGGCGATCGCATCGCCGCCGTGATCATCGAGCCGGTGCCGGCCAACAACGGCCTGCTGCTGCAGCGGCCGGCGTTCCTCGCCACCCTGCGCAGCCTGACCGAGCGCCACGGCGCGCTGCTGATCTTCGACGAGGTGATCTCCGGTTTTCGCGTCGCCCGCGGCGGCGCCGCAGAATATTACGGGATCACCCCGGATCTCGCGACCTTCGGCAAGATCATCGGCGGCGGGCTTCCGGCCGGCGCATTTGCCGGGCCCCGACGCCTGATGGCGCATCTGGCGCCTGATGGTCCGGTGTACCAGGCCGGCACGCTGTCGGGGAATCCCCTCGCCATGGCGGCCGGCGTCGCCACGCTGCGATTGCTGACGCGCCTCGATGCCTGGGCCAAGCTGGAGCAGCTTGGTGCGAGCCTGGAGCGCCAGATCGCGCCCGTTCTGAGCCGGTCGTCGGTGCCGGTCGCGCTGAACCGGATGGGATCCCTGCTGTGGTTCTCGTTCCAGGAGGGCGCGGTGCCGCGTTCGGCCGAAGCCGTCGAAGCGGCCGCCGCGCAGCGCTTCAGTCCGGTCTTTCATGGTCTTCTCGATCGCGGCCAGTACGTCGCGCCGTCCGCCTATGAGGT
>JBEKZK010000735.1:0-3262 GCA_049509935.1 Xanthobacteraceae bacterium
TCGTCGCACCGAAGGCAGGCGAGGGACAAGAAGTTGGTTGCGAGGCTCGCGGGACAGACTCGGCGAGCGGTACGCCACGGCGTTAACGAGTGCGATGGTACCGTTAGCCAGCCAGTGGCCGTAATTTCAGACCTCCTGACATGGAAGTGTGCAAAATGTCCGGTTTCGACGCCGATCAAGGGACGGCGGTGACTTCGGCGGCGGTATTCCGTCCTGCCGGCGAGCCAGGGAAGGCGAGCCCGAGACGCGGCGGCGGACGCACGGTGAAGCGCATGCGCAGGCGAGAGCCGGGGAAGACCGTCGCCGTTTGATCGAGGATCTCGCACAGGCCCTGGGCTGCACGTGTTCGATGCGGCGAGCTGAGCGGAGCCAGGGTGATAAGCAGCTCGGTATCGGAGACTTGGATGTCGCCTGCGACGGCGAACAGCTCGTGCAGCAGGGTTCGTCCCTCCTGCTCGGCACGGGCATAGTGAGGTCGCAGCAGCGCGAGCAGATCACTCTCAACCTGATACGCAACCATCTTGATGATGTCGGTCAGGTGCTTACGCTCGGTGGCGAGCTTGACCACAGCGCGCTCGCTGATGTCTCGGACTTCGATGCGCTCGGGAACGCTGCGGCGCCGCTCGACGAGTTGCGCTGCACGAGCGCGGGCGGCGCGCAGTTGCTTGCCGAGCTTGGCATGGGCGATCTTGAAGCCCCGCATCGTCGGCCGGCGTTGTTCGGTATTATTCGCGGCTGCGGCTCCGTATTCGCGTTCGAGCGTGGCGACATCGGCACGAGCCGAACGGATCTCCTTGTCGAGGGCGCGGCGCTCGGGATTGCGGACGATGCGGGTCGGGTCCTCCGGCTCGATCTGGTAGTCGACGAGAGCATCGAGCAGGAACTCTTCCCGCATGTACTTGAAGAAGTTCTCCTGTCGCCAGCGCTCGAACATACGGTCGGCGACCTCGAAGTCGCTCAGGTCCCATCGACTGGTGATCACCTGCGTCTGATGGCCGTCGTCGCACAAGCGAGTGACTTGCCGCAAGCGCAGCTTGCCGTCGAGGAAGCGGACCGGCTGATCGTGCAGCAGATAATCCACCGAGCGCCCATCGAGCACGGCGCGACGCCGGACAAACCGCCGCTCATTGATGCGCCGACAGTGACCCTTGCGATACGTCATGATGTCGAAGCCGTCCGTGATCATCGTGCCGAACAATTTCGGGCTCCATCCCCCACGGTCGAACACGATGGTGACCCGTCGCTCGCCGATCGCCTGCCGCACTTCGCCAAGCAGCCGAGGCATGGCCTTCGACAACGCAGCATTGATTTCGCCGGTGATCACCAGCAAAGGATCGCCAGAGCTGTCGTTGATCCAGTAGTCGGTGGTGGCGGGCATCGCCAGGTGGCGGCGCGCCACATACGCGTTCGATGAGAGGGTGCGCTCGCCGTGATAGGCGCGGACGTGACCGTCAATGTACAGGAACCCCATGAGATGTCCGCGCTGATCGACGCGCAGACGCGCAAGCTCTGCACCCAGCTGCTCGGCGCAATGGCGCGCAGCGAGGCGGGTGAGCCGGCGCCGCAGCGTCTTCACTTCCGGCGCTCGGTCGAGCCCAAGCAGTCGGCCGAACGCGGCCGGGTCGCGTTCCTTGAGATGCTCGGGCCGCTTGATGCGCAGCAGCGCCATCAACAGGAGCGTGAGCAATGTGGTGCGTAGCCCATAGAAGGCCGGACCGATCTCACCATAGAGCTTGCGACTGATCCGAAGCAGCCCAGTTTCGACAAAGCATGGGAGCGCGAGCAGGACGCCGACACCGGGAACCGAGAACCCCTCGCGGAACAGCGGTGCGGCATCATCGAGCAGCCCCAGATAGGCAAGCTGCCGGTCAAAGGTTCGATCGCCCGCGTCGCCATCGAGGCTCATCGGCACCGGCTCATCGTCATCGGGGGTGGCGCTCGGATCGCAATCACAGGTGCCGGCATCCGCGGCCGGCATCGGGCGACCCGCATCATTGCCGATCGATGGCGCAGCTGGCGCGCAAGTCGCCGGCGATCCTGACGCCGCAGTGATCGGCATTGCGGCGAACGCAAGCTGCTCGCTCCCGGCTGGCTTCGAAGCGCCGACCTGTTTGCGAATGGCCGTCTCGCTGACGCCCAACCGGTGCGCGATCACCCGGTTGCTCAACCCCTCGCCCTTGAGAATCTCGATCGTACGCAGACGCTTGCCACAGATCCGCCGTCGACCGCCACGCCAGCCCTCCGGCCGATCGAGCGCCGCCATCCCGCCCTGAGCATAGCGTCGTTGGTGGCGCCGCACCGTGCGCACCGATCGGCCAAACGCTCGCGCGACGTCCGTCTGTTGGGCAAAGCCCGACTCCACCAGGAACACCATCGCATAGGCCTCGGCGACCGCATCCTCGGCACGATAGTGATGCATCGGCAATCCAGCGACGACGATCACGCGGTCATCCGCTTCGACCCGCAAGCTGCAGCGCGCGTTGATCGTCACGGTGTTCGACGCCACCGGTGTGGGCAGTGCCAAGGCTTGTTGAGCGCTCATGCGCCGAGCTAAGAGCGGACAGGTTTGAGTCCGCAAGCTTCGCCGAAATACCTCCGCTGCTCCAATGAGATACGCCCTGCCCAGCGGAAAAAGCGGACATGTATTGGTTCGCACCCCCGGCCGCAAAAGGCTGGTGATTTCAGCGCCCGAAATGGGCTATGTCAGGAGGTCTGAAATTGGACAGGTGTCAATAGTGGACGTCGATGGCGTTGCAGACGAACACGTCTGATGGAAGGCAGGGACCGGGATCCAAATGGGCGCCCCAGAAGCCGCAGATCGGTCGCAGGAACGTCGATCCCGCGGGAGCGCCCCGCGAAACCCCCCTCTGCGCAATTTCCAGCGCCACGTCCGCGAGTGCATTCAGGTGATCGACATGCTCGCGGAGTTGGGCCTCGGTCATTCCGATGGTCGACGCAATCCTGTGCACCGCAGTGGCCGGCGCACCAGCGTGATCAATCCGGTTGCCGAGGAGATACGGGAACAGGCTGGACGGCAGGTGGGTTCCAGATTCGGAAGCCGGGGATCGCGCGGGCTCAGGTGTGGCGCCGGAGGCAGGCCCTCGGCTCATGGCCGTCAGCACGCCGATAAGAGACAGTTCGAGGCCGAGCTGAAGCGATGGAAATTCGGCTGCGACAGTCTCCCCGAGCGCGTCCAGGCGGTGCGCGCTCGAGGCCCACGGACTGGCTGCGGCACCGTCGCTGGCGAAAACGTCAATATCCG
>JBEKZK010000736.1:0-5606 GCA_049509935.1 Xanthobacteraceae bacterium
GGGCTCGTCTATGTGGACTATCCGACCCAGCGCCGCATCCCCAAGGCGTCGTTTGCCTGGTACGCGCAGCTGATTTCGGCGACGCCGACGAGTTGATCAGATCCCCGGATCGCTCCCCGGCTCGGCCTCGGTGCCGGGCTCGGGCGCCGCGTTGCCGTCCAGTTGATCGAGCGCCAGCAGCAGCGCCGCCACCCGGTGGGCGGCCGACGCCCAGTCGGCGAGACGCTGATAATTGTCCAGGAACCAGTTGAACGCAGCCTGAACCAGAACGAATGCCGCGGCCGCCTGGGTCAGCTCGCCGAGCTCCATGGTGCCGGCCAGATACTTCGGCGCGCACAGGATCCAGGCGACCACCGGGGCCAGCAGCAGATTACCTTGCGACACCAGGGTGGTCCGCATCAGCTGGCGGCACAGCTCGCGCCAGCGGCTCAGCGCCTGCTTCAGGGCGCCGTCGAGCGCGACCCTGTCGTGCCCGATGTCGCTGATCGCATCACCCTCCCCGCGCGCGCGCAGCCGGGCAGCGGCCGCGATCAGCTCCGCTTCCGCCTGGTTGCGGCCTTCCACCACATGGGTCAGGCGGCGGCCGATGATCAGCATCGCGCCGGTGGTGACGGCCGCATAGCCGACCACCGCAATCACCAGGTAGCCGGGCACGACGAGCGGGTGCCCCAGCAGGGTGATCGGCAGGGAGCCGCCGACGCTCCACAGCACGCTGATGAAGGTGATGCCGTTCAACAACGCGGCGAGCAGCCCGAGCGCCAGATCGATCGGCGCGTCGGTTGCGATGCGGGCGTCCTCGGCGATGCGATACTCGGGGTTCTGATGGTTCCCGACTACCAGGTTCACCCGCCGGTATCGATCGTCCGCGAGCCAATAGGTGATCAGATGGCGGGTCAGCCAGGCGCGCCATCCACGCTGCATCGTCATTCGCCCCCACACCGAGACGATCGCGAGCGTGACGTTGCAGGCCGCCAACGGGACGAACAGCAGCGCCTGAGTCCACAGGCCGGCGCCGTTGCGCTCCGCCAGAGCGTTGAAGAAGTCGCGATTCCAGAAATTCAGACGATACTGCACGAGGAGCTGGGCGAGCACGACGGCGATCAGCGAGATGCTCAGCGCCCACGCCATCGGGCCTCGCCGCCGGGTCCAGAATCCCGAGGCGGTCCGCCAGAATCGGCTGACGAGCTCCTGCTCGCTCGGCGTCGCCGCGGCGTCGCGCACAATGCTCATCGGCGTGGCCATCCGCTGCACTCCGACGCGCCGCGACCCATATCGGTGGCGTCGGGCAACAGCACTGATTCATACCATCGGACCGCCGCGCGTACGCCTTGACAATGGTCAACGATTCGAGCCCAGGTGCGGTCATGCACGAGCCTCCCGACGGCTATGCGGTCCCGCCGACTCTCGAGGTCGATCTCGAGCGCCTGCGCGCCTACTGGGACGCCCTCAAGCGCGGCGGCAATACCATTCCGTTCTGGGACGACGTCCGGCTGTCCGCCCTGACCGACGCAGGCGCGAGCGCTTTGCTGATCGATGCATTCGAGCATCCGCCGCGCTTTCGTTTCAGCAACCTGGGCGCACGGGTGATCGCCCGATATGGCGAGCCGGTCGGGAGCCGATTCACCGGCGAGGTCGAGCCGCGTGGCCCGTTCGAGCTCCTGACCGCCCAGTGCAGCGCCACGGTCGCGCGCCAGTCGCCCACCTATTACCGCCATGCGGGGGACCAGCCATACGGACGCCTCCTGCTGCCGCTCTGGGGCAACGGCCACATCGGCATGCTGCTCGGCGGGATCGCCCCGTAGCCCGCCCTGTAGCCCGCATGGAGCGCAGCGCCAGGCGGGAACGGCCTCGGATGTGGCACGGCCGACCCCGGATTTCGCTGCGCTCCATCCGGGCCACGCCACGTCCAGCGGCATCATATTACCGCCGATGTCACGCCAATCAGTTACGGAAAATTCAGACCGCCAACCGACAGTAGAGATACCTAGCGAGCATCAGCCGGGCATGGAGAGGACGCAATGACACGGGTTCTCGTTGTCGATGACGACCGAGCGGTCGGTATGGCCATCAAGATGGTGTTGGAAGTCGCAGGCTTCGAGGTCACCCATGCGCTCGACTGCATGAGCGGGCTCGCCGAGATCGAAAAATCCGACTTCCAGCTGATCATGGTCGATCTGTTCATGCCGGGCATCGACGGACTGGAGACCATCAAGGAATGTCGCCGGCGCGACGCCACGGTGCCGATCATCGCGATCTCCGGCTTCATGCCGCGCAACGGCCAGGACCCGGCGCCGGATTTCCTCGGCATGGCGACCAAGCTGGGCGCGACCCGGAGCCTTGCCAAGCCGTTCCGGCCGCGCGAGCTGCTGCAGGCCGTGGAGACATGCCTGTCCGAGGCCGGCGCCACGCCGCAGCAGTTGTCGGCCACGGCGGCTGCGCCGGCTCACCTGCACTGAGGGCCAGCGCGCGCCACAGCGCTACGCCGGGACATGCTTTACAGGCTCGCCGCGTCGCGCAGCGGTTTCGCCTTGGCGACCCGCTCCTGCTTGATCAGATCGGCCAGCAGGAAAGCCAGGTCGATTGCCTGCTCGGCATTGAGCCGCGGGTCGCAGACCGTGTGATAGCGGTCGTTGAGGTCGGCCTCGGTCACCGTGACCATGCGGGCGCCGCCGGTGCACTCGGTGACCTTCTGGCCGGTCATCTCCAGATGCACGCCGCCCGCGTAGGTGCCTTCGGCCGCGTGGACGGCGAAGAACTCCTTCACCTCCTGCAGGATCGCCTCGAAGCGCCGGGTCTTGTAGCCGTTCGCCGCCGTGACGGTGTTGCCGTGCATCGGGTCGCACGACCACACGACCCGCCTGCCCTCGCGACTGACCGCACGGATCAGCGCCGGCAGATGCTCGCCGACCCGGCCGGCGCCGAACCGGCCGATCAGGGTGAGGCGGCCCGGCTCGTTCTCCGGATCGAGGACGTCGATCAGGCGCAGCAGCTGGTCGGCCTCGAGCGAGGGACCGCATTTCAGCCCGAGCGGATTCTTGATGCCGCGGCAATACTCGACATGGGCATGATCGAGCTGGCGGGTGCGGTCGCCGACCCACAGCATGTGGCCGGAAGTGCCGTACCAGTCGCCGGTGGTCGAGTCGACGCGGGTCAGGGCCTGCTCGTAGCCGAGGAGCAGCGCCTCGTGGCTGGTGTAGAAATCGGTGGCGCGCAGCTCGGCGTGACTTTCCAGATCAAGCCCGCAGGCCTGCATGAAGGCGCGCAGCAGGTTCAAGGTGGCGGCGGACCGGCTGTAGGCTTCGATCTGCCGCCGCGGGTCGGGCCGCCGGGCACTTTCGGTGAACGCGATGTCGTTGACGATATCGCCGCGGTAGCTCGGCAGCTCCTTGCCGTCGCGCTTTTCCATGCCGGAGGATCGCGGCTTGGCGAACTGGCCGGCGATGCGGCCGACCTTCACCACCGGCGACGCCGCCGCATAGGTGAGCACCACCGCCATCTGCAGGAAGACGCGGAAGAAGTCGCGGATATTGTTGGCGCTGTGCTCGGCAAAGCTTTCGGCGCAATCGCCGCCCTGGAGCAGGAAAGCCTGGCCCTGCGCGACGCGGCCGAGCTGCTTTTTCAGATTGCGCGCCTCGCCGGCGAAGAACAGCGGCGGAAAGGTCGCGAGCTGTGCCTCGACAGCCGCCACCTCCGCGGCGTCCGGATAGTCCGGCATCTGCGCAACCGGCTTCGTCCGCCAGCTGTCGGGCGTCCAGCGATCGGCCATCACGCGAATAACTCCCCTGGTGCCGCGCCTTCGAAACAGCTCGGCGGGCGGCCTTATACACGAGGGCGGCGGGATCAGGCCAGAGGCTCCTCGGGGAGCTGGAGGGAAATGCTCTACTCGGCGGCGGCGCGGCGGTGGCGCGCGGTGGGCTCGCGCATGGTGACGAGCTCCTCGGCGATGGTCGGATGCACCGCCAGGGTGGCGTCGAAGTCGGCCTTGGTGGCGCCCATCTTGAGCGCAATGCCGACGATCTGGATCATCTCGCCGGCGTCCGGGCCGACGATGTGGCAGCCGACCACATGGTCGGTCGCCGCATCGACGACGAGCTTCATGAGGACGCGGGTCTCGCGTCCCGACAGCGTGGCCTTCAGCGGCCGGAACATGGTCATGTAGATGTCGACCGCCGGCAGCTGCGCCCGCGCCACGGCCTCGGTGAGCCCGACCGTCCCGATCTCCGGCTCGGAGAACACCGCGGTCGGGACCAGGGTGTGGTCGACCGGAGTGGGACGCCCGCCGAACACGGTGTCGGCGAAGGCGTGACCCTCGCGGATCGCGACCGGCGTCAGGTTGACCCGGTTGGTGACGTCGCCGACCGCATGGATATGCGGCGCCGAGGTCTGCGAGAACGGGTCGACCGCGATCCCGCCGTTGTGCGCGATGGTCACCCCGGCGTTCTCCAGGCCGAGGCCCTCGACATTGGGATGCCGGCCGATCGCGAACATCACCCGGTCCGCCGCGACGTCGGACTGATCGCTCAGCCGCGCCACCAGGCCGGCGGGGGTCCGGTCGACCGCCGCGACGGTGCGGCCGGTCAGCACGCGGATGCCATGCCTTTCCATCTCGGCATGCAGATGCCGGCGCACATCGTCGTCGAAGCCGCGCAGGATATTGTCGCGGCGATAGACCAGCGTGACCTCGCTGCCGAGCCCGGCGAAGATGCACGCGAACTCGACCGCGATGTAGCCGCCGCCCTGGATCAGGATGCGGCGCGGCAGCGTGGTGAGGTGAAACGCCTCGTTGGAGGAGATCACGTGCTCGATGCCGGGAATGTGGTGACCGAAGGTCGGGCGCGCGCCGGTCGCGATCAGGATGCGGGCGGCGGAAACCCGGACGCCGGAGGACGCAAGTCGCACCGTGTGCGCGCCCTCGAGCACGGCGCGGCAGCTCACGATCTCGACGCCGGCCTTCTCCAGGTTTGCCGTGTAGGCGCGCTCCAGCCGGTCGATCTCCTTGTCCTTGTTGGCGATCAGCGTCGGCCAGTCGAAGGTCGGCTGCGGCACGGTCCAGCCGAAGCCCGCCGCATCCTCGAACTCGTGGGAAAAGCGCGAGGCATGGACCAGGAGCTTCTTCGGCACGCAGCCGCGGATCACGCAGGTGCCGCCGACCCGGGATTCCTCGGCGATCATGACCTTGGCGCCGTAGCCGGCCGCGATGCGCGCCGCGCGCACCCCGCCGGAGCCGGCACCGATGACGAAGAGGTCGGGATCAGACATCGGAGGACGGAGGACGGAGGACGGAGGAACGGAGGACGGAGGCACGGAGGACGGAATACGGAGGACAGAGGACAGAGGACGGAGGACGGAATATCAGCTCGCGCGCCATGACGTCACCTCTTTCTGATGATGAATGTGATGATTGCTGATTATCGGTGTCTGGAGGACGGAGAACAGAGGACGGAGGGCCGAGGATGAACGACGGAATTCCGGTTCGCGTGCCTTTGGCGCAACCTCTTTCAATCTGTCCTCTGTCCTCTGTCCTCTGTCCTCTGTCCTCTGTCCTCTGTCCTCTGTCCTCTGTCCTCTGTCCTCTGTCCTCTGTCCTCTGTCCTCTGTCCTCTGTC
>JBEKZK010000737.1:0-3249 GCA_049509935.1 Xanthobacteraceae bacterium
TCGTCGCCGACATTGCGGAAGCGATGCGGCTGGCGGCTGTCGAACATGTAGGCGTCGCCCGGCCCGAGGACGCGCTTTTGCGCGCCCACCGTCACTTCGAGCTTGCCCGATATGACGATCGCCCCTTCCTCGCCGTCGTGCGCCAGGAGGACCTTGCCGGTGTCGGCACCCGGCGCATAGCGCTCGGCCAGGATCTGCAGGCTGCGGCCGACGAGGTCGCCACCGACCTGCCGGTAGGAGATCTTGCCCTTGCCGATCTCGACATGCTCGCCAGCTGGAAAGAACACCTTGCGCGTCTCGCCCTCGGACGCGGACGCGAAGAACTCGGACAGGCTCATGGGAAGGCCGTCGAGGACGCGCTTCAGCGCGCCGACCGACGGGCTGATGCGATCGGACTCGATCAGCGATATGGTCGCGTTGGAGATGCCGGCGCGCTTCGCCAGTTGACGCTGCGACAGGTGATTCTGCTCCCGCACCGCGCGCAAGCGCGCACCCACTTCCCCAGCCACCCGAGCCTCCCTGTTAACACTGTTGAACATAATCAACGATAGCGCGGTCGGAGCCATGATTTCAATGACATAGGCATGCGCAAGAAAACCTATTGATAGGCCCCCGGCGCGCGGCGATTGTGGCATCCTGTCGGCGCGCGACATCGCCATCGCGGCCCCAACCCTCTCGCACAGGCCAGCCCATGCTCGATAACAGCCAGCTCGACCTCGCCGCCTACTGGATGCCCTTCACGGCCAACCGCCAGTTCAAGGCGAAGCCGCGCCTGATGAGCAGCGCCAAGGACATGCACTACACCACGTCCGACGGCCGGCAGGTGCTCGACGGTACGGCGGGCCTCTGGTGCTGCAATGCCGGTCATTGCCGCGATCCGATCGTCAGGGCGGTGCAACACAAGGTGGCCGAGCTCGACTATTCACCCGCCTTCCAGATGGGCCATCCCGAAGCCTTCGAGCTGGCGACGCGCCTCACGGATCTGGTCGGCAACGATTTCGACCACGTGTTCTACACGAACTCGGGCTCCGAATCGGTTGAAACGGCGCTCAAAATGGCGCTGGCCTATCAGCGGCTCAAGGGCCAGGGCACGCGCTTTCGCCTGATCGGCCGCGAGCGCGGCTATCACGGCGTCGGCTTCGGCGGGCTCTCGGTCGGCGGGCTCGGCAACAACCGCAAGATGTTCGGGCCGCTGGTTCCCGGCAGCGACCATCTGCCGCACACGCACAACCTGGAGAAGAACGCCTTCAGCCGCGGCGAACCCGAGTGGGGCGCGCATCTGGCCGACGACCTGGAGCGCCTGGTCACTTTGCATGATGCGTCGACCATCGCCGCCGTGATCGTCGAGCCGATGGCCGGTTCGGCCGGCGTGCTGATCCCGCCGAAGGGCTATCTCAAGCGCCTGCGCGAGATATGCGACAAGTACGGCATCCTGCTGATCTTCGACGAGGTCATCACCGGCTTCGGCCGCCTGGGCGCCCCCTTCGCGGTCAACTATTTCGACGTCCAGCCCGACATCATCACCACGGCCAAGGGGCTCACCAACGGCACCGTGCCGATGGGCGCGGTGTTCGTGAAGAAGCACATCCATGACGCCTTCATGACCGGCCCCGAGAACCTGATCGAGTTCTTCCATGGCTATACCTATTCGGGCCATCCGATCGCCGTGGCGGCAGCCCTGGCCTCGCTCGAGGTCTATGCCGCCGAGGGGCTGTTTGCCCGGGCCGCCGGCATGGCCAAGTACTTCGAGGACGCGGTGCACTCGCTCAAGGGCGCGCCTCACGTCATCGACGTCCGCAATATGGGTCTGGTGGCCGGTATCGAATTGGCGCCGCGCCCCGGCGCACCCGGCGCACGCGCCTACGAGCTGTTCGTCAAATGCTTCGAGACCGGCGTCTTGGTGCGCACCACCGGCGACATCATCGCGCTGTCGCCGCCGCTGATCATCGAAAAGGCCCAGATCGACAAGCTGGTCGGGATGATCGGCGATACCCTCAAGACGGTCGCGTGAGCACCGCTCGGATATTGGATCAGATGGGAGTCGTACGTCCATGAAAACGCTGTATCATTTCATTGGCGGTCGCAAGGTGGACGGGAACAGCGGCCGGTTCGGCGAGATCCGCGATCCCGCCACCGGCCAGGTGACGGCGAAGGTGCCGTTCGCCTCGAAGAGCGAGGTCGAACAGGCGATCGCCACGGCCAAGGCGGCCCTGCCCGCCTGGTCGGCCCTGCCGCCGGCGCGGCGCGTCCACGTGATGTTCAAGTTCCGCGAGCTTCTGTCCAAGCACGCGGACGAAATCGCCACCCTGATCTCGTCCGAGCACGGCAAGACCCATCCCGATGCCCTGGGCGAGGTTGCCCGCGGCATGGAGGTGGTCGAGTACGCCTGCAGCATCCCGCAGATGCTGAAGGGCGAGTACAGCGAACAGGTGGCGGGCGGCGTCGACACCTTCTCGCTGCGCCAGCCGGTCGGTGTCTGCGCCGGCATCACGCCGTTCAACTTCCCGGCGATGGTGCCGCTGTGGATGTATCCGATGGCGATCGCCTGCGGGAACACCTTCGTGCTGAAGCCCTCGGAGAAGGATCCGTCGGCGGCGATCCGGGTCGCGGAGCTGCTCAAGGAAGCCGGCCTGCCCGACGGCGTGCTCAACCTGGTCAACGGCGACAAGGAGGCGGTCGATACGCTGCTGACCGATCCGCGCGTCGCCGCGGTCAGCTTCGTCGGCTCGACCGCGATCGGCAAATACATCTATGCGACCGGCTGCGCGCACGGGAAGCGCGTCCAGGCCCTGTGCGGCGCCAAGAACCACCTGATCGTCATGCCGGATGCCGACATGGAGCAGGTCACCGACGCGCTGATGGGCTCGGCCTACGGCTCGGCCGGCGAGCGCTGCATGGCGATCTCGGTGGCCGTGGCGGTGGGCGAAAAGACCGGCGACGAAGTCATCAAGCGGCTCGCGCCGCGGGTGCGCGCCTTGAAGGTTGGCCCGCATACCGACCGCGAGGCCGAGATGGGCCCGATCGTCACCCAAGAGAGCCTGACGCGCATCAAGGGCTATATCGACGCCGGCGTGCGCGAGGGCGCCGAGCTGGTGGTCGATGGACGGCAACTGGCCATGCAGGGTCTCGAGCAGGGCTATTTCGTCGGCGGCAGCCTGTTCGACCGCGTCAAGCCCAACATGAGCATCTATACCGACGAGATCTTCGGGCCGGTGCTGAGCGTGGTGCGCGTCGACGACTACGAAAAGG
>JBEKZK010000738.1:0-3246 GCA_049509935.1 Xanthobacteraceae bacterium
CCCAGCGCGGCGTAGAGCCGACCCAGCGCCGCCTGGGTCTCGGCGTAGCTCTGGTACTGCTGCAGCTGCGAGAACACCGCGCTCACCTGCGCGGAGATGCGCTCGAGATCGCCGCCGACGTCGGTCGCGGTACGGTTGCGGATCTGCTCGTACAGCCGCTGATCGACCTCGGACACCTGCGCGGCCCGATGGAACGCCTTGCTGGCGAAGAGATATTGCTCGTACGCGATGTGCAGCTTGGCGAGCACCGCCATGCTCATGGCCTCGCGCTTGAGATCCGCGAGATGCTCGGCGTTGACCGAGCGCCGGTAGACCACCGGCGTCGTCAGCAGGTTGCTCAGATAGCCGCCGAGCCGCGCCGCCCCGGTGGTCCAGTGGTGGTTCACCAGGAAGCTGTTGCTGTCGTAGTTCGGGTCGAAGCTGAATGAGATGCCCGGCAGCAGCCGCAGCAGCGCCTTGCGGGTCTCGTCGACGCTGATGCGCTTCTGATAGCTCAGCTCACGGATGTCCGGATTGAGCAGCAGCGCCGTCTCCTCCATCTGCCGGATCGGCATGCGCAAACCGCCGATCCGCATGTCGCTCGGCACCGCGAGCGTGTAATGCTGATCGAGCGGAAGATTGATCAGCTGCGCCAGCTCGGTCTTGGAGATTTCGAGCAGCGCCTGGACGCTCTCGAGCTGGCGGATGAGGTCGAGCAGCGCCTTCTGGTAGCGCAGCGAGTCGACCGGCGAGCGCAGCCCCTCGGTCTCCACCTTGCGGGCGGCCGGCAACGCGGCCTCCGCGGCACGGATGGCGTCGGCGATGCGGTGCGCCAGGCGCTGGGCGCTGGCGGCGCGCCAGAACGCGCGGCGCACGTCCTGGAACAGCGTCTGGATCACCTTGCGCCGCTCCTCGAAGCCGATCAGCACCCGATCGGTCTGCTGGCGCGCCGCGAAGTAGCTGACCCCGAAATCGAGCAGGTTCCACGACACCAGGAGATCGGCGGTGCGGTCGTTGAGATCGGTCGAGGTCGAGGGCACCAGCGACTGCTGCCCGGTGGCGATCGCCTGGCTCGAGCTGGCGTTGACATTGTTGCGTGACGTATAGGCGGCGTTGACATAGGCCTTGGGCAGCAGGTCGTAGCGGCTGAGATCGAGATCGTTCTGCGCCAGCGCCTCCTCGATCAGCTTGACCCGGCCGTCGAGATTGTATCTGAGCGCGCGCGCGAAGGCCTCGTGCAAGGTGAGCGGATGGCGCAGCACCTGCTCGCTGCCGAACATTTCCGCGAAGTCGCGGTTCGCCTCCGCGAGGCGATCGGCGTCGGTCAGCGGCTGGGGGACCAGGGTGCAGCCGGTCAACGCCAGCGACACGATCCCGACCGCCGTCGCCAGCGCCCGGACGCCTCGGCCAAGTCCGCGCCTACCCGCCATCAGGCCCCCCGAGCCATCGAGCGTGATCTGCCGCGTCGGAAAAGTTGCCGGCGTCGCGTCATGCGCCACCGCAACCCGGGCGGCACAGCTTACGGGGAGACGGTTTCCAGACACCATCGACTCCGGCACAGCTGTGCGACGCTCGCCCGCGCGCTGTCATCACGATGCTTCCTCGACCGAGCAGCGATTCTTCGTTAGTTGCATCTTAACAGGTACTCAGCCGAAAAGGCTGTGATAAATCGGCCACAACGACAGGAAATCGACCATTTCGAGGAGGAACCATGGCGATCTCGGCACGACGTCCCGGACGGCCCCGCCCGCGCGTCATCCCAATCCTCGCCGCTGCCGCGGGTCTGCTTTGCGTGCCGGCGTCGGCGAAGGACCCGAGGCTGGCGCAGATGCGCGCCTATACGGCTTCGGGAACCCACCAATGCGGCGGCGAGAAGGGCCGCAGCTGCGTCGTCACCGGCTCCGGGTTCACCAACTGCAACGACGCCTCGATCTCGCTGCAGACGCGCGACTGCTGCCCCACCACCCGCAACGGCGGCACATCGAGCGGCTTCACCTTGAACTATTGCATTCCCGACCGCGTGCCGTGATTCACTACGGTCCGGCCTCGCCGACCACGACGGCGAGGAACGCCCGCCAGGTGCGCGCCGCGATGCTCACGGCTTCGCCCTGAAGGGCGACGTGGCCGCGCAGGACGCGGGTCGGCGGCAGCACCTCGCCGACCGGGGCCAAGGTTACACGGTAGATGGTGCGATCGGGCACCAGCTCGTTCTGCTTCGGGGTGCGCACCGTGATCGGCCCGCCGTGGACCGAGGCGAGATACGGATCGGACAGGGCGCGCGTGCTGGCGCGCGCGATCTCGACGACGCGGAGCGCCACCTCGATGCGGGCGTCGGCCTCGGCATAGAAGGTCGCGGCATTTCCCGGCGCGATGCGCTCGAGGTCACCCTCGTCCACATAGGCCTCCACCATCACGCCGGCGGGATCGATCACCGAAACCAGTCGCGACTTCGCCTTCACCCACTGGCCGGGCGCCAGGCCCTCCTCCAGGTCGACCACCTTGCCGGAGATCGGCGCCGTCACCTCGAGCCGCGCCTTCTCGTCGGCGAGCCCGCGATACTCGGCGAGCGAGGCCTCGTACTCGCGCTCGGTGACCCGGCTGTGGGCGAGCAGATCGGCGTCGACCCCCTTGGTGCGCATCTGCCACTCGAGCACGTCGAGGTCGGTGCGCACGCCGGAGATCTTGTACTCGAGGTCGGGCGACACCAGGCGCAGCAGCAGCGCGCCCTTGTCGACCGCCTGCCCGTCGCGCACCGCGATGCCGGCGACCCGGGCGCCGAAATCGGGCACGAACACGTCGACATGCTGCTGGCTCCGGAGCAGCGCCGGGGCCTCGATGCCCGATCGCCACGGCACCAGCAGGAGCGCCACCAGCGCGGCTATACCCGTCACGGTGAGCAGCGGGCGCGGACCGAGCCGGATATCGGCGCGCCGGCGCCACCAGATGCGCGCCTCGTTCACCACCGGCCGCACCAGGAAGTAGCCGATCTCCACCACCATCATGGCCACACCCACCACCTTGACGGCGAAATGGAAGATGATCGCCGCGATGCCGAGGAACAGGGAAAAGCGGTAGATCCACGTCAGGTAGGCGAAGACGATGACGAGCATCCGCCGCCGACTCGGCAGCTCCTCGGGCGGCGGGTCGCCGAGGCCGAGAAGCTTCTCGCGCATCCACCACTGCGCCAGCGCAAAGGCCCGGTGGTGCAGGTTCGGCATCTCCAGCCAGTCGGAGAGCACGTAGTAGCCGTCGTAGCGCATGAACGGG
>JBEKZK010000739.1:0-3243 GCA_049509935.1 Xanthobacteraceae bacterium
ATTGCGCGAAGGCCGGCCCCGCGGTGGAGAAGATGATCTGCGCCGACCCTGCGCTGTCCAGCGCCGACCAGGCGTTGGGCGAAGCTTATGCGGGGGCTGTGGCGGCGGTGCTGGACCGCCGCCAACTCCGGGCCGAGCAGCTGGAGTGGCTGCGCACGCGCGACCGGGCGTCCTCGGCCGCCGCCATGCTGGCTTCCTATCGGCAGCGCATCGAATCGCTGCGCGGCACGGCCGAGCGATGGCGCGGTGTCACCAAGGAGGTGGCGGCGACCACCGCGAGGACTTCCTGTCTGGTGTTTCCCGACGCCCCGGATGGCACGACATGCGCCGTCGAGGAGTTCGCGGCGGTCGATGAGGCTGCCGAGCCGACGCTGTTCTACCAGCTGCAGTCCTACGCGGACGGCGACCGCAGGGTCGGCGCCGGCGTGGTCGTCTTCCGGACCATCGCCGGCAAGTCAGGCGCGCTCACCCCGCTGGTGGCGCTGGCCTCGGAAGGCGCGCACTACGAGGCGCCGGAAATTCGCACGACGGCGGGGGTGCGCTGGATGATCATTCCAGGCTCGCTGGAAGGCACCGGGCACTTCAATGCCGAGGCGATCTTTCTCATCGCCAAGGCCGGCCTCGAGGACGTCGACGCCGAAAGCTGGCTGCAGGAGCTCGGGCGCAGGCTGCCGAAGGGCATGGGCGCCAACAAGGGCATCTTTCCCGACTATCGCGTCATGACGGCGGAGACGCCGCTGTGGCGGTCCGGTGACGGCAATTGCTGCCCGACCGGCGGCCGCGCGTTCATCACCCTGGCGCTCACCGGCCATCGCCTGACCGTCAAGGCGGTCACCGTCAAGCTCGGCGAGGCGGCGGCGCGGAACGAGGAGCCCGCGGACGCCGCCGTTCCCGCGCCGACCACCGGCGGCGTCGTCTCGATCGTGCTGTGCGGCGCGCCAGCCACCGTCGGGGTCGATATCGGGAGCTTCCGCGACGGTCCCCCCGCCGACGATCCGCAGGCCAGGGAGACTGCCGGCAAGCTCGGAGCGGGGCTGATCCGCAAGGCGTTCGAGGCGTTGTGCGCCAACCATCAGCTCGCGCGCGACGAGATCGCCAGGAGCGTCCGCCGCATCAGCATCGGATGGGCCGGCGGGGCCGACAATTTCGCCGCGTATTTCCCGACCGAAAGGGACTTGGCCGGGACTCTGGCGACGCAATGGGTGTGGAGCGGAACGCAGCTTCCGGATGCCGATGACGTGCGCAACGGCATCCTGTGTGCATTCCGACCCAAGCAGAAGATGTGCGCCGACCGCCTCCCATGAGGTCCCTGAGGACCGCCCGGTCGGCCTTCGAGGCCAACCCGATCGGGACCGGATCGTCACATGTTTGGAAGCACAGGGTGCGGACGGTTATTTGGACGGCTTGGTGCGGTCGTCATCGTCCATGGTGCCGCCGTTTGCGACACATTCGTTGAAATAGCGCCGTACTGCCGCAGCCGTCCCTTTTGCGCTGCCGACGGCAGGATTGCCGGGCTCGCGCGGAGGAAATGCCTTGAAAGTCAGGACCTCGCATTTCTTTGCGACATCGACGCTCACCGCTGACGCGCTGCCCGTCATCACCCCAACTCCAATCCACAGCACGGCAGCGCCACCCGATTTCAGACTGGCGAGCATGACACATCCTCCTCCACGGGATTTTCAGGCGCTTCGGGTCGCCGACGTCTTGCCGGCTGGGATCATATCCCGCTCTTTTTCCCCGTGAAAGCGGAGATCCGGTCATTCCGTGCAGGTCCGGGTTGTAACGTCGGCCCCGGAGCGGCTTGGGTCGCTCGTCACGGATCACCAGACGCTTCCCGCCCCATCGCCTTGGCCCAGCCGGAGCGGCCACTCTGGCGGCGCCAAATCGGCGACGAGTGCACCGCAGCACGGCCAGACAGCCCGTTGACAGCAACCCGGATCCGGACGCTAGATCACCGCATGGGTCACCTGACGACTTGATCGACGGCAGCCGCCAGCCGAAACCGCGGACAACGGCGGACAACAATCCAACTGGAGGAAACGCAATGATGAATGAGCGTGATCGACGCGAGTTTGACGCCGGACTGTCGGAGGAGGTCGATGCCTGGCTGAGGGGCGACAGCTCGCGCCGGACGTTCCTCACCAGGCTCGTTTTGATGGGCGGCGCCGCCATGCTGCCCGGGCTGGGGTTCACGGCCTCGGGCACCGAGGCGTGGGCGCAGGCGGTCGATCTGTCGAAGGTCGAGCTCGCCGACCCGACTACGCCGCTCGGCCAGGCCCAGGCCGCGGCGCTCAAGGCGTCCACCGAAGGCCCGACCGACGGATCGGCGTTCCGCGCCGTCGCCGCCGCCCGCAAGCTCAAGGGCGCCTCGCTCAACATGACCTACGAGGCCGGCCTGCAGGCGCTCGAGCCGAAGAATTTTTCCGGGCCGCTGTGGCAGTCGTTGACCGGCATCGGCTCCAACGTCGTCGAGCTGCCGCATCCCGACCAGTACTCGAAGCCGATCGCCGAGCACATCGCCAACTCGGGCGCCTACGACATCCTCGACATCGAGCCCGCCTGGCTGCCTTCGCTCGCCAATGGCGGCGTGATCATCCCGATCGACGACTATGTCGCCAAATACATGAACAAGGCCGACCTCGAGGACTATCACCCGCTCTACAAGTCGATGCCGACCTACAAGGGAAAGCGCTGGGGATTCTTCGACGACGGCGACCAGTTCGCGCTGTACTACCGCAAGGATATTTTCGGCGATCCCAAGCTGCAGTCGGCCTACCAGGCGAAGTTCGGCAAGGCGCTGGCGGTGCCGAAGACCTGGGAGGACTATTCGCAGGTCGCTCAGTTCATCACCGACCAGCTCGCCCCCAACGTCTACGGAGCCGCGCATTTCCGCAAGTTCGGCAGCCCGGGCAACCAGTTCAGCTTCCTGCAGCAATACCGCGCCAACGGCGGGAAATTTTTCGACGAGAAGACGTTTGCGTCGCTCATCGCCGGTCCGGAGGGCGTCACCACCCTCAACCAGATGATCGCCCAGAACAAGGCATCGCTGCCGGGCAACAACGACCTCGACGCGGTCGCCGCCTGGGCCGCGTGGCTGCAGGGCAAGGTCGCGATGATCTTCTCCTGGCCGCCGACCGGCCGCATGACCGAGAACTACTCGCAGCGCGCCAAGGCGATCAATTTCGTGCCCAAGTCGGAGATCGCCGGCAAGGCCGGCTACGCGCCGGTTCCGGGCGGCAACGG
>JBEKZK010000074.1:0-11161 GCA_049509935.1 Xanthobacteraceae bacterium
CAGCCGGCCTTTGCGCTTCCCGCCGCAACCGCATTTGCACCGGACGCCGGCGCCATCCTGATTTGGTCGAGCCCGCAACGGCGCACGCTCGTCGGCCTGTTCCCGGTCCGCATCGAACGGCATCGCTACGGATTGCCGTTTTCGATTCTGGGCGGATGGACGCACGCCTTCGCGCCGCTCGGCGTTCCGCTCGTCGACGGCGACGCCGTCGAACCGGTCGTCGCCGGCTTTCTCGATCACGTGGCGGCGGATTCCAGCTTGCCGAAGGTCGTGCTGCTGAGGTTGATCCCGCAGGATGGCGCCTTCGCGTCGGCGCTCGAGCGCGCAATCGTCCGGCGCGGCGGGCGCACCGCATCGTTCGGCCGCCAGCAGCGCGCGCAGCTGGCGCCGCTGGCGGATCGCGGGCGCTATCTGGAGCAATCGGTCGGACCGCGGCGCCGCAAGGAACTGCGCCGGCAGCGTCGCCGGCTGCAGGACAGCGGCCCGGTCACCCTCTCCACAGCCATCGCGGCGGCCGACGTAGGCCCGGCCCTTGCCGACTTTCTCGATCTCGAAGCCAGCGGCTGGAAGGGCCGGCGCGGGACCGCGGCGGCAGCGCAGTCTCATGTCAGGCAATTCATCGAGACGGCGATACCGGCGCTCGCGATCGACGGCATGGCGCAGGTCCACCGCCTGCTGGTCGGCGAGCGGCCGATCGCCGCCGCGATCACGTTCACCAGCGCGGACCATGCTTGGTTCTTCAAGATCGCCTATGACGAGTCGTGGGCATGGGCATCGCCCGGCGTTCAGCTCACGCTCGACCTCACCGCCGCGCTGCTGGGCGACCGCACGGTGGAGCGGACCGACTCGTGCGCGACCGAGGATCATCCGATGATCGATCATCTGTGGCGCGAGCGGCTGTGCCTCGTCGACCGGCTGGTGGCCGGGCCGGACGCCGCAGCGGCATTCGCCTGCGCCTGCCGACTGGAACGTCTGCGGCGTTCGGCGGTCAGGGCGGCAAAGGGCCTGCGCGACCGGCTGCGCGAGTGACGGCTATGCCGTTCAGGCGCGGTCGCGCAGCAGCCGCCTGATCACCTTGCCGGTCGTCGTCATCGGCAGGGCATCGATGAACGCCACGTCCCGCGGGTAGGCGTGCGCCGACAGCCGGGACCTGACGAAGGCTCGAATGTCGGCGGCGAGATCATCCGAAGCGACGTGGCCGGGCTTGAGCACGACGAAGGCCTTGACCACCTCCGTGCGGACCGGGTCGGCCTTGCCGACCACCGCGGCGAGCGCCACGGCCGGATGGCGGATCAGGCAATCCTCGATCTCGCCGGGACCGATGCGATACCCGGCCGAAGTGATCACGTCGTCGTCGCGGCCGACGAAGTGAAAATAGCCGTCCGCATCGACGAGGCCCTGGTCGCCGGTCGTCATCCAGTCGCCGATGAACTTCTCCTCCGTGGCGTCCGGCCGCCCGAAATATTCCAGGAACATCACCGGGTCGGGCCTCCTCACGGCAATCTGACCGATCTCGCCGGTCGAGGCCGGCGCACCGTCCGGACGGATCACCGCGACCTCGTGGCCGGGCACCGGCTTGCCGATGGCGCCGGGCCGCGACACGCCGAGCATCGCGCACGAGGCGAGCACGAGATTGCATTCGGTCTGGCCATAGAACTCGTTCACGGTGAGCCCGAACGTGGACAATCCCCACTCGTAGGTTTCGGCGCCGAGCGCCTCGCCACCCGACGCGATGGTGCGCAACCTGACGTCGTGGCGGCCACGCGGGCTCGGAGCCGAGCGCAACATGCGCAGCGCGGTCGGCGGAATGAAGGCGTTGCGGACCTCGGTCCGCGCCATCAGGGCGAACGCCTCGTCGGGATCGAATTTGTCGAGCCGCCGCGAGACCACGGCGACACCGAAATGCAGGCTCGGCAGCAGCGCGTCGAGCAGACCGCCGGCCCATGCCCAGTCGGCCGGGGTCCAGAAACGGTCGCCCGGCTGAGGAAAAAAATCGTGCGGCATCTCAATGCCGGGAAGATGCCCGAGAAGCACCCGGTGAGCGTGCAGTGCGCCCTTCGGCGACCCGGTCGTTCCCGACGTGTAGATCATCATGGCGGGATCGTCCGGCGTGGTGTCGGCGCAGGCGAAGTCGGCCGAGGCCCGGGCGACGAGCGCGTGGAAATCCTCCGCGCCGTCGTCCGGCCCGTCGATCGACAGCACCAGCCCGAGATCCAGGTCGGGCCGAATCGACGACAGCCGGGCGAGGCCCTGCGCGTTGGTCACCAGCACCTTGGCGCCCGCGTCGGTGAGGCGGTAGGAGAGCGCGTCGGGACCGAACAGGATGGCCAGCGGCAACGCCACGGCGCCGAGCTTGTAGACGGCCACGTGACTCGCCGCGACCTCGGGCGCCTGCGGCAACAGGATGGCCACCCGGTCGCCGCGCCGGACCCCGTGCGCGGCAAGCACATTGGCGAGGCGGTTGGAGGTTTCGGCGAGCCAGCCGTAGCTCAATGTCCGGATCGTCCCACCGGCGCGCACGTCGAGGACCGCGAGCCGCTGCGGATCGTGGGCCGCCCAGCGGTCGCAGACATCGGCGCCGATATTGTATCGGGCCGGGATCTGCCAGCGGAACCGCCGGCGGAGCTCGAGATAGTCGCGGGTGTCGGGCAGCATCTGGATGATGGGGTCAGTGCGGCTTCGGTCGACCGTCGGGCGTACCGGTGGTCAACGTGCCGGACCCGCCCGGGCGATCGTCGGGCGCCGCCAGGATCAACGACCAGAACACCTTGTATTTCGATCCCGGCGCGTAGACGGCGGCGATCCCCATCTGGGTGGCGCCCTTGAGCAGCATGTTGGCGCGATGCGGCGGAGAGTCGCGCCAGCCCGAGAACGCCTCGGCGACGGTGTGATACCCGGCCGAGACGTTTTCGGCCGCCACCTTGGCGTCGAAGCCGGACGACTTGATGCGGTCCACGAACGGCCTTCCCACGTTGTGGTCGAGCTTGTCGCGCGCCGCCATCGCATGGGCCTGCTGATCGGCGAGCGTCATCAGCTGCGGATCGAGCGTCACCGCCGCGAGGCCGTTGTTCTGCCGGTAGCCCGAAATCATCGATTGGGCGGCGGCGGCGTCGAGCTCGGCGCCGGGCTTCGCCAGGTCCCGATAGAAGCTCGGCTCGCCGCTCGGCTCGTGGTCACCGGACCCGGAGCAGCCGGCCAGCAATGCGACTGCGAGCACGAAGGATGCGGCGCGGATGAGACCGCGGCTCGAACGGCGTTGAGGCATGTGCGCTGTCTCCGAACGGAACCGACCGGCCGCTTGCTTATTTGCTATTTGCGATCGATGCGGGGTGGCGCCTCTCCGGCGGCGACCTTTTCGACAAAAGTCACGATGGTGCGCCGGACCACCGATTCGCGAATCTGTCCATAGGCCCGCAGCAGGCGCAGCGCACCGGGGACGACGAGATATTCGAGATCGAGCCGCGTGGCTTCCGCACCCGCGCCCTGGTTCCCCGCACCGGCCCCGCCGAAGAAGGTCCCGATCGACACGCCCAGCACCTTGGCGATCCTGGTGAGCCGGCTGGCGCCGACCCGATTGGCGCCTTTTTCGTATTTCTGCACCTGTTGAAAGGTCACACCGATCTTTTCGCCGAGGTCGGTCTGCGATATGCCTCGTGCCATGCGCTGAACGCGAATTCGACGTCCCACTTCGAGGTCGATCGGATCAGGATGACTTTTTTTTGCCATTATTTGTCTTCGCCAACCTCCGGCGGTGCACCACCCCAGGACGCGATGCAGCAGCGCCTCGTCTGCAGACTGTCAATCCGACGGGAGAGTTACGGAATTCTAACCGCTTGGCGGCCTCTTGCACGTTCTAACGCTGGACCTATTATGTTTGCAACTGTCAAGCCGGGGATATGGGGCGACTGTGAGTGCTGCGACAGTTGACTATGCACGCTCGGCGTTCGATCTGATCGATGACCTCGATCGGGTGACGACGGTCGAGCAGGTGGCGGACCGCTTCGCATCGGCCCTGTCATCTCTGGGCTATTCGGCGTTCCTGATCACCGGCGTCCCGGAACCTCCGGCGCGCATCGAGCCGCATTTCGTGCTCAATGGCTGGCCCCAGGACTACACCGAGCATTACGCGCGCAAGAACTACTACGTCGACGACCCGGTCGCGGCGTGGTGCCGCCGATCGATGAATCCATTCGAATGGTCGCAGGCGCCGTTCGATCCGACAACCTGGCCGCGCGCCGCGGAAGTCATGAACGTCGCCGCCGAGTTCGGAATGCGTCGGGGATTTTGTGTGCCGATTGCGACCCGGCACGGCTTTCAGTCGTGCGTCACCATGGCGGGCGAACGTCCGGACTTCGACCCTCAGGCCAAACGCGCCGCCCAGTTCCTCGGCCTGTACGCTCATGCCAAGTCGCTCGCCCTGTCGGAGGTCGAAAAGGTACGTCGCCACCCCGACAGCAACCTGACCGATCGCGAACGCGAAGCGCTGTCGTGGACCGCCGCAGGCAAGTCGTCGTGGGAAATATCGGTCATACTCGGCGTGAGCGAACGCACCGTGAACTGGTTCATCGCCAATGCGGGCCGCAAGCTCGGCGCCGTCAATCGGACACAGGCCGTCGTGAATGCGATCCGCGCCGGCGCGATCGCGATCTGATCGTTGCCGGGACCGGCCGGAAGGCAAAATCGGGAATTGGACATCGAGGTGTCCTTGCGGATTATCTGATCTTGAACTCATGATTCTGCCGGTTCCCGAACTGTCATTTCTGACAGTGGCCACGACAAAGTGCTTTGGCCTTAGCTGCAAACAGAGCGCAAGCGGCCGATGTCGCGGGAGGGATCAGGATGCAACGGTTGCCGCAGAATCTGGATACAAATAATAGTTGCGAAGAGCCGAGCCTGGAGGAAGTGCTCGATCGTGTGGTGCGCCAGATCGATTCGCCGGCGCGGGTGATCGAGCTCTGCTACTGGAGCCGCGAACGAAATCTGCTCGATATCATGCGCGCCGTCGTGGCGATGCCGGAGACGGCACGAGAGGCCCTCGAAGCGTTTCTGTCGATGGCTGGCGAACCGGCGCAGATCGTCGCCTCGCTGGACGCGACCGGGCGGCTGACGCTCGCCTCTCCACAGGTGGCCCAGGCGCTGGATCTGCTGCGCGAGGATCGCAACGCGATGGCGCCCGAGATCGTGCACCGGACTCACTGACAATCGATTCGCCCGCACACCGGCCGAGGAGGCGCCCTCGGCGTGCGCCCTCGCCGAGGGCGCGACGCCTGGCGGTCCCGACAGGACTCGAACCTGTGACCTTCGGTTTAGGAAACCGCTGCTCTATCCGGCTGAGCTACGGGACCAATGCCAACGCTTCGCGCACACGCACGACCTCTCCTTGCATCCCGACAATCCGGTTCGCTCGGCGCGCCGTCACTCATAACCCATGGGGACGAATGCGAGCAACGGTCGCCCGGTCGCCGCCCTCCACCGCGGTCCGGGCCCGAGGAATTCCAGGCCCGACATCGTGAAGAGAAAGATGCCGCACTCCTCGAAGGCCGGTCATGAGCCCCGGTCGATGCTTGCCGATATCCCGTCGCCCCAGTGTCGCCGCATTGGGGCGCTTGCGTGGCGCGGATGATACGCCCAGCACGATGTCGCCCTGACGGACTCGTGAGCTGGCTCATTTGCGTCATCGCGGCGTTGGCCCTCATGACGACGCTTGGACGCGCCGCTGACGGCGGGGTCGTCACCATCGGCAACTGCAGGCTGGCAACCCAGGGGACCGGGGTGGTGAGCTCGGTGATTGATGCTCGCACGCTCGTGCTCGACGGCAACCGTGAGGTTCGGCTGGCAGCCATGGAGATTTCGGGTGCGCCACGCGAGGAAGAGCAGGCGAAGGTTGCCCTGTCCGACTCGCTGCTCGGCCGGCTCGTCGTGCTGCGCGCAGCGGCTCAGGAGACCGATCGCTATGGCCGGATCGTCGCCCATGTCTTCGCCGGCTCTGAAGGGCTCGAACGCTGGATCCAGTTGGACATGATCGCGCGCGGAGCCGCGCGGGTAGCGGCGCGGAGCGGCGATCGGGGCTGTGCAGCCGAGCTTCTGGCCCGTGAGCGCGCGGCACGCGACGCCAAGCTTGGCCTGTGGGCCGAACCATACTATTCAGTCAGGCGCGCCGATGATCCGTCGACCATCGCGGCCGACCTCGGGCGGTTCACCGTCGTCGAGGGCAGGGTGCTGTCGGTGCGCGAAAGCGGCGGGCACATATATGTCAATTTTGGACGGCGGTGGTCGGAGGACTTCACCGTCACCATCTTGAAACGGAACGAGCGCAGCTTTGCGTCCGCCGGCCTCGACCCGAAGCGGCTGGACGGGCAGAGTGTGCGTGTTCGCGGCTTCATCGAGGTGCGGGGTGGCCCCTGGATCGAAGCGCTGCGGCCCGAGCAGATTGAGCTGCTCGAGCGGAATTGACGTTGAGGAGATGTTGCCGGCGTGACTTCAGGGTTCGCAACGCTGAGACAACCACTACGGCGGCGGCGCGGGCGTCTTGCGCCGGCAATGATGGTGCTCGCGCTGGCGGTGACCGGCTGCTCCGATTTCACAAAGCTCGACCGCACCGGCCAGCTGGCGGACGCGCCGAAGCCAGTCGAATTGTCCGGGGCGGCCCAGCGCGAGCACCAGCGCATTCTCGCGGCATACGGCGGCGCCTATCAGGACGCACGGCTCGAGGGGCTGATCGGCAAGACCGTCGACCGGCTGGTGGCGGCATCCGAGCGACCCGACCTGCGCTACCGCGTCACCATTCTCAACTCGCCGGCGGTGAACGCGTTCGCCTTGCCGACCGGACAGCTCTACGTCAGCCGCGGGCTGATCGCGCTCGCCAGCGACACCTCGGAGCTCGCCTCGGTGCTGTCGCATGAGATGGCGCACGTGATCGCGCGTCACGCCGCCATCCGCGAAGACCAGGCCCGCCAGGCGGCGCTGGTAAGCCGGGTCGCGAGCGACGTGTTCAACGATCCGCAGATGGGCGCGATGGCGCTCGCCAAGTCGAAGATCGCGCTCGCGACCTTTTCGCGCGGCCAGGAGCTCGAAGCCGACGGCATAGGGGTCGGCATCTCGTCGCGCGCCGGCTTCGACCCCTACGGCGCGGTTCGCTTTCTCAACGCGATGGGCCGCAATGCGGAGTTGCGCCCTGCGGCCGGCATCGGCACCGACCCGCGCTATCTCGATTTTCTGTCCTCGCATCCGGCAACCCCCGACCGCATGAAGATCGCCCAGGCCAATGCGCGGCAATACGCCGCACCGGGCGCGGGCGACCGCGACGCGGCCGCGTATCTGGCGAGCATCGACGGGCTGGTCTATGGCGAGGATCCGAGCGAAGGCTATGTCCGCGGGCGGCGCTTCCTGCATCCGCGGCTCGGCTTCACCTTCATGGCGCCGGACGGGTTCACGCTCGACAACACCGCCCAGGCGGTGCTCGGCGTCAAGGACGGGGGAAACGAGGCGCTTCGCCTCGATGTCGTTCGCGTTCCGGCCGAGCAGTCGCTGCGCGACTACCTCAATTCCGGCTGGATCGAGAACATCGACCCGAGCTCGGTCGAAGAGGCGACGATCAACGGATTTCCCGCCGCCACGGCGGCCGCGAACGGCGAGCAATGGGCGTTCCGCCTCTATGCGGTGCGTTTCGGCAGCGACGTCTACAGGTTCGTCTTCGCCACCAAGCGGAAGACACCGGATCTCGATCGGGTATTTCGCGAGGCCGTCGGCACTTTCCGCCGCATGACGCTGTCCGAGATCCAGTCGACCAGGCCGTTGCGCCTCAAGGTCGTCTCGGCCCAGCCTGGAGATACGGTGGACAAGATCGCCGCCCATATGGCGGTCGCCGACCACCCGCTCGAGCGTTTCCTGGTGCTCAACGGTCTGCAGCCCGGACAGGCCCTCAAGCCCGGCGAGCAGTTGAAGGTCGTCGTCGAGTAGTCCCGGGCCCGTTCGGCCGCCAGCAAGAGCCGCCAGCAAGGACCGCGCAACAAAAAGGCCCGGGCGTTCTGTCCCGGGCCTCGCGTCGGATCGGTATTGATCGGCCGAAGGGGCGGACCGCCCCTCAGGCGGCCTCCTCCTCGACCAGCGGCTCGGTTCCCTCGCCTTCACTCTCGGCTGGCTTCGGGCCACGGCGCGGGCCCTTGGCGAGCGCGGCCTCGATCTCTTTCACGGCCTCGGTCTCGGTGACGCGCTGGACCGCCGCGATCTCGCGCGACAGCCGGTCCAGCGCGGCTTCGTACAGCTGACGCTCGCTGTAGGACTGCTCGGGCTGCGACTCGGAGCGATAGAGATCACGCACCACCTCGGCGATCGCCACGATATCACCGGAATTGATCTTCGCCTCATACTCCTGGGCGCGCCGTGACCACATCGTCCGCTTGATCCGCGCCCGACCCTTCAGCGTGTCCAACGCGCGCTTGACGATCGGCGGCTCGGCGAGCTTGCGCATGCCGACCGACGCGATCTTGGCAGTCGGCACCCGCAGTGACAGCTTGTCCTGGACGAAGTTGATGACGACCAGCTCCAGCTTGTAGCCGGCCCCCTCCTGCTCCTCGATGGCGAGGATCTGGCCCACGCCGTGAGCCGGATAGACGATGAATTCGTTGGTCTTGAATCCCTGACGCTGAGTCGCGCGCTGAACCGGCCGTTCCTGCGGACGCGGAGCCTGCGGCTCCACCACGCGTTCGACCGTACGATGAGTGGTCTTCTTGCTTTTGGTCATACCGCGCGTAGCTCCTTTGCTCGGCTTGGGACGCCGGAACGATTTGCCCTTCGGAGCCGCGCTGCGGGCGGAGCTCCGGGTCGCGTGCGGGGCCTTCCGGCGCGTGCCGGCGGGACCCTTTTTGGTGTCGCTCTTCTTGGAGCGATGACGAGTTTTGTCAGCCACAGCTTGCGCGTGGAGTTCACGCCCTTCTACGAACGGTTCCTCGGAAAACGACCCGAAAAAATAAGCTCCCCCGCGGGGAGCAACTCGGGTTCTTGCACTTGTTACTATATATATCACATTTTCTGCAGAAATCAAAGCCTTACGTCGAATAGACGCAACAACTTGTGGCCGAATCGGACAAAAATCGCCGAACCGAGTTAACCGCTACGTCAATCACCCTCTCCAGGCTTCGTGGAAAAGTATTTGTCGAACTTGCCGGCAACACCCTCAAAGTCCTTGGCGTCCGGCGGTGGGTCCTTCTTGACCGTAATATTCGGCCATACCTTGGCATACTCGGCGTTCACACCCAGCCATTTCTCCAGACCAGGCTCGGTATCCGGCTTGATTGCCTCGACCGGACATTCGGGCTCGCAGACCCCGCAATCGATACATTCGTCCGGATGGATCACGAGCATGTTCTCGCCCTCATAGAAGCAGTCGACGGGGCAGACTTCCACGCAATCCATGTATTTGCACTTGATGCAGTTGTCGTTGACGATATAGGTCATCGCTGCTCCGATTGCCTCGATGCTCAGGCAAAAGGTGCGTACCCCATGGGCAGAGGCGGCGCAAGAGTTGCCGGGCACCGCGAGCCGCCCGCCTCGCCAACAAGCGACTGGATGGTCAATCGCCGTCGCGCTGGTGCAGGCGATCGATCGCGCGCCGGTCCTGCTTGGTGGGACGGCCGGCTCCCGGGAGGCGCTCGGCGGGAGCCGACTGCGACCCGCCCGGAGCGGGCGGCGGCGCCAGATCCTCGTAGAGCGACCTCGCATTCTCGGACGACGAGCGGCGCTCCGCGAAACCGATGACCTTGATCACCCGGACCCGTCGATCAAGCGCGACCGTGACGACGTCGCCCGGCCGCACCGGTCGGCTCGCCGCATCGATCCGCTGGCCGTTGACCCGGACATGCCCGGCCTGCGCCAGCGCTGCGGCTGCCGACCGCGTGCGCACCACGCGCGCATGCCAGAGCCATTTGTCGATGCGCTGGCGGTCCGCGGTCAATGATCAGCGCCGCTCCTTGGCATTGGCTTCGAGCTGCTCCTTGAGGGCCGCAAGCTTGGCAAACGGCGAATTGGGATCGGGCGCCTTCTCGCGGCGCTCCTTGGCGGGACGCGGGCTCTGGGCGAAGGCCGAGCGTCCGCCCGAATCGCGCTCGGGCCGATCCTGCCGGGGCCGGTCGGAACGCGGCGGCCGGTGCGGTTTGCGCAAGTGGCGGGGCGGCGCACCCGATTCGCTGCTCGCGGCGGGCCGCGACGGCTCTGCGCTTGCCGGTTGAGCCGCGACGGCGTCCGCGCGGGGCGCCTCGCTGCGCGGGCCCTGGCGGTCGCCCGGCCGATCGACCCGCGGCGGACGAGCGCGCACGTGACGGCTGCGGCGCTCGTCCGAGCGGGCAGGCCGCCATACCTCGATGAGGCCGTCATCGGGGGCAGCGGCGGCCGCCGGAGCCCCCGCTGGATTCGCCGTCGACGAAACGATCTCGGTCGCCGGCGTCTCCGGAGGCGCCAGCGACTCGGGAGGCGCCAGCGACTCGGGAGGCGCCAGCACCACGGGCGCCACCGCGACGGCGACCGGCGACAGCTCGTTCGGCGCGACTGGCGGTAAAGCCGGCGGATCGACGGCGGACGCCGACCCGGCCGTTTCGGCAACCGACGCAACCTCGGCGACTGGTCCGGATGACTCCGGGGGCGGCGCTGCAACCCCGTCGGCAGTGGCCGAAACCTCGTTCGATGTGGCGGGAACGGGTTCGGCCGGCTTGGGGCGCCGCTCCATCCGATAGCCGAGCGAGCGCAGGACCGAGGCAAAATCCTCACCCGAGGCACCGGTCAGCGACGTCATCGCAACGGTGACGGAGAAGCCCGTGCCGTCGACCGCGCCGAGCGGTTTTTCTCCCGGCGAGCCCGGACGCCAGGCGAGCAACGGGCGAATGATGTCGGCGAGCCGCTCGAGAATGTCGACGCGCACCGCACGCTCCCCGCACACCCGGTAGCCGACCGTCCGGTAGAGCGCCTTCGGAAGCTCCTTGTTGACCGGCATCGAGGTGCGCCCGGTGCCGGCCAGATGCGGAACCTCGTCGAGCCCCTTGGGGTCCGGGCCGCCATGCTTGAGCGCCCACAGCTGCGCGGCGAGCACGCGCGGCGCGGGCTTGAGCAACGCCGGCAGATAGAAGTGATAGGCGCCGAAGCGGACGCCGTACTTGCGCAAGGTGGCACG
>JBEKZK010000740.1:0-3239 GCA_049509935.1 Xanthobacteraceae bacterium
AACGGCCAGGCGGCGGACTGCTCGGCGAGCGCGCGGAGATCCGCGGCGTCCGGCTCGGCGAAAGTCATCATGCGGGCACTCCGGGAATTCGTAGCCCGGATGGAGCCGCCAGGCTGTTTACGCCCGTCTTCGACGGGCTATGGCGAAATCCGGGAGCGGCCGTGCCGCATGACAAACGCTGTCCCCGCATTCCGCTGCGCTCCATGCGGGCTACGGGCTGCGGAATATCATCAGAACGGGCTGATCGGGAAATAGCGCAGCCACAGGTCGGTGAACCGGCCCTTCTCCCACAGCCGGAACAGCGCCCAGTTGAAGGCCTGGCGCAGCGTGTCGTTGCCGCGGCGCACCGCGATGCCGATGCCCTCGCCGAAGTAGCGGCTTTCCGTGTAGGCGCCGCCCTTGAGCTCGCAGCAATTGCTGGAATCCGTGCCGTTGAGCCAGAAGGCGAGCTGGATGCCGTCAGCGAACAGGAGATCGACGTCGCCCCGGCGCAGCGCGTCGCGGGCGGCCTCGGCGGTCGGATAGGGGCGCGCCTCGGCCTCGGTGAAGAAGGTCTTGATGAAGGCCTCGTGCGCGGTGCCGGCGACCACCGCGACCTTGCGGCCCTCGAGGCGCTCGGGCACCACCTCGCCGATGGTGGAGTCGCGACGGGCGGCGAAGCGCGCCGGCGAGCGGTAGTAGGGATCGCTGAAGTCGACCTTGGTGCGCAGGATCGGCGTCGGCGCCAGCGACGCGATGACGGCATCGCCGCGGTTCTCGGCAAGCGCTGCGACCAGGGTATCGAAGCGGCGCATCTGGATGGTGCAGGAAAGCTTCAGCTCCTCGCAGAGCATGCGCGCGAGGTCGACGTTGAACCCGGCCGGATTGCCGTCGGGGCCGGCGAAATCGAACGGCGGGTAGTCGACCTCGGTGAGGAAGCGGATGCCGGTGATGCGCGAGAGGTCGGGCCGCTCCGGCCGCCGCCGCGGGTCCCAGAACCCGGGCACCGCCACCGCTTGGGCGGGCGCCGGGTGCGCGACCGCAGGCGGCGCGGCGGCCGGCGCCGCGGTCTCGGTGCCGGCAACGGTCGACCAGCCGATCAGGCCGGCGGCCAGCGCGGCGGCGCCGGCGGGCAGGCGTCGTCTCCACGGGTGCGGCACGGCGCGAGGGGCTCGCGCCACGCCAGGTCGCATGCGGATCATGGGGCATCAATAGCCGGCCGGCTGCCTCGAAGGAAGTGGGACGCTCGCCCCTGCTGTCTGCCCTCGCAGCGGCTCCAGCCCCTTCTCCCTGAGGGAGAAGGGGCGTAGGCGGCCTTCGGCCGCCGTTCTTGAATCAATAGAACGCCGACGCAAGGCGTCGGCTACGGCAGCGCAGGATGAGGGGTGATATCGCCTGATCAGGGGGCCGTAGCCCCCTCACCCCAGCCCTCTCCCCGTCGGGGAGAGGGCGTCCGGCCGAGTCTGTAGAGCCGCTTCGATTTCCGGATCAAGCAAGATAGGTGGCCGCGGGCCGACGACTACAAATATCTGCGCAGGTCGGCGGCGGCGTCCTCGGGGGTGCGCTTGAGGTTGAACGGGGCGACGAAGCGGCCGTCCTTGCTCATCAGGTAGGTCAGCGCCGTGTGGTCCATCGCGTAGTCGCCGTTCTCGGTCGGCACCTTCTTGGCGTAGACGCGATACTCCTTCGTCACCGTGGCGATCGCCGCGGCATCGCCGGTGAGGCCGGTGAGCCGCGGATTGAAGCTCGACAGATAATCCTTGAGCTGCTCGGGGGTGTCGCGCTCGGGGTCGACGGTGATGAACAGCGCGCCGACGCGCTCGGCGTCGGGGCCGAGCTTTCCCAGCATCTCGGAGATGTCGAACAGCGTGGTCGGGCAGACGTCCGGGCAGTGGGTGTAGCCGAAGAACACCAGGAAGGGGCGACCCTTGAAGTCGGCCTCGGTCACCGTGCGGCCGGTCTGGTCGACCAGCTGGAACGGGCCGCCGATGGCGCCGGCCGGGGTCGCCACCGCGCCGGGCTCGCGCCCCGACACGATGATCACCACGGCGAACACGCTCGCGAGCCCGGCGACGAAGGCCGCCAGGATCAGGAGCAGACGGGTGGTGCGTCCGGCCATGGATCGGTCCTCCTCAGAAGCAGGCGGCAAACCCGGAAGCGATGGTCTCGAAGAAGACCGTAGTGCCGTAATGTGCCCACAGCGCGGCAGTCGCCGCCAGCGCGACGCCGGCGCCGGCCGCGACCGCGAGGAGCAGCGGGCGGGAGGCAAGACCCCCGGAGGGCGAGACGAGGTCGACCATGGCCCCCACATAAGCCCGATCCGGCCCGCCGACAACCGCCAGCGTGCCGCGGCCGGGCGAGCCCGGAGTGTGCGAGAAAATCTCCGATTCTCCGCAGGTGGTCATGGCCCGCTTCAAGCGGGCCACCCAGTAATCACCAACGCTTGGGGTTGATCAGCCATATCCCACGGCATTCGGCATCGGCTACTGGGTCGCCCGCTCGAAGCGGGCGATGACGACCGGGGTAAATCGACGTCTTCACGCGGTCGAAAAGGGTAAGCCGCGTATACCGGGGCCGAGCCCCGGCACGAGCCCGCACGAGCCCGGGCATGACGGAGCCGCGCTCAGCGGCCGTCCGCGTCGGGGCGCTCGAACAGCTGGAACTGGGTGGGATCGCGGGCCGGCTCGGCGAGGCCGAGGTGGCGGAAGGCGTGCGCCGTGATCAGCCGGCCGCGCGGCGTGCGCTGGACGAAGCCGCACTGGATGAGGAACGGCTCGATGATGTCCTCGATGGCGTCGCGCGGCTCGGACAGGGCGGCGGCGAGCGTCTCGACGCCGACCGGCCCGCCGCCGTAGTTGAGCGCGATGGCGTTGAGATAGCGCCGGTCCATGGCGTCGAGGCCGGCGGCGTCGACCTCGAGGGCGATCAGCGCGCTGTCGGCGGCGGCGCGGTCGATGGCGTCGCGGCCGGCGAACTGGGCGAAGTCGCGCACCCGGCGCAGCAGCCGCCCGGCGATGCGCGGGGTGCCGCGGGCGCGCCGCGCGATCTCGTTGGCGCCGTCGGCCGTGATCCCGATCCCGAGCACCCGGGCGCCGCGGTTGACGATGAGCTCGAGCTCGGCCTCGGTATAGAAGTTGAGCCGCACCGGGATGCCGAAACGGTCGCGCAGCGGGGTGGTGAGCAGGCCGGCGCGGGTGGTGGCGCCGATCAGCGTGAAGCCGTTGAGGTCGAGCTTGACCGAGCGCGCCGCCGGCCCCTCG
>JBEKZK010000741.1:0-3238 GCA_049509935.1 Xanthobacteraceae bacterium
ATGAGCAATCGTTCGTATACAACCTAAATGCGCACCGCGCAGCGTGCGCACTGAGCGGGGTGACACACGCCCTGTCGGCCCGAGCACGTCCCGATTCGGATCCGATCGGGACGTGCCGGGCACCGCGAACAGCGCAAGCGGGTTTGCTATCCGGTATGCCGCTCGAGAGGTCCGCCGACCTTAACCATCATCGCGGTTCCTGATTGGAAAGTTGCTCGAATTGGGCATCCATGATGACTTCATGGGATCGCGTCAGCCGGGCTGACGACGCACGCGGAACGCGGCCAATGGATGAGCCGGCGCCTTCAAGCCATTCTGCGGCACGGATCGGGACATTGATGGTCCGGGCGACGGCTACCGTCGTCGCGGCTGCCGCCATCGCGGTCCTCGCCCTTCCTGATTGGTCCGACGCCATGGCGCGGGGTGGCGGCGGCGGGGCGCACGGCCACTTCGGGATGTTCAGCGCGCACCGGAGCGGCGCCAGCTTTCACGATGTCGGCCGGCACGATGGCGGTCGTCACGGACCTTCCGACTTCAGACGCGACCGCAGAATGTCGCACGAGCACGACGGAGGACGGCACAGACTGTCGGGCTTCGGACGCGATCGAAGGGACTCGTTCGACGAGGGTGTATGGCACCGACAATCGGGATTCGGTACCGACGAGAAGAGGTCGCACCACATGGACGGCGAGTGGCACACCGAGTGAGGAGGCTGCAGTGCTCCTCGGCGGCTGGGGTGGAGGCGCTTCAGTGGCCGACCAGCGGGCACCCACCGTCGGCCAGCGGCCGGAAGGCCTGATCCGCGGGAATCGTCGAGACGACCTTGAGGTAGTCCCAGTCGCCGGTCGACTCCGCCGGCGACTTCACCTCCAGCAGATACATCGGGTGCACCTTGCGGCCGTCCGCCCGGATCAGGCCCCGGCCGAACAGCGGATCGTCGGTCGGCATGTCCTTCATGGCGGCGACCACAGCGCGGCCGTCCTCGGGCGAGCCGATGCGGTCGACAGCCTTCAGGTAATGCAGCACGCCTGCGTAGACTCCGGCATGCATGTCGTTGGGCATCATCCGCTTGGCGTGCCGCTCGCGGAAACGCCGCGACCATGCGCGGGTGTCATCGTTGAGGTCCCAGTAGAACGGCGCCACCGACTGCAGACCCTGCGATGCCGAAAGCCCGAGCGCCGGTATGTTGGTGACGCCGAAGATCAGGCTGACCAGCTTCTGGCCGGTGCCGAGCCCGAACTCGGCGGCCTGCTTGAGCGAATTGGTCACGTCGCCGCCGGCATTGGCGAAGGCGACGATGTCGGCGCCGGACGCCTGAGCCTGCAGCAGGAACGAGGCGAAGTCGCTGGTCCCGATCGGATGACGGACCGCGCCGACGACCTTGCCGCCGCCGGCCGCGACCTCGTCGCTCGCCTGCTTCTCGAGGTCGTGACCGAACGCGTAGTCGGCCGTGACGAAGAACCAGCTCTTCGCGCCCGGCGCCTGGATCGCGCGGACGACCGAGTGGCCGTAGGACCAGGTGTCATAGGTCCAGTGGACGGTGTTGGGCGAGCATTTGGCGCCGGTCAGCAGCGCCGAGCCGGCTCCGGAGGCGATCATGACCTTGTTCTTGTCGCGGACGATGTCGCTGACCGCGAACGCCACGGCCGAGTTCGGCACGTCGACGACGACATCGACGCCCTCGAGGTCGATCCACTGGCGCACAATGCCGGCCCCGATGTCCGGCTTGTTCTGGTGATCGGCGGACAGGACCTCGACCTTGCGTTTGCCGCTCTTGGCGTAGTCCTCGACCGCCATCTGCGCGGCGAGGACCGAGCCCGCTCCCTGGAAATCCGCATAGACGCTCGACATGTCGTTGATGACGCCGATGCGCAGCACGCCGTTCTTCTCCGCCGCCGCTGGGAGAATCGACAGCGCGGCCACCAGTGCGACGATGACGGCACGGTATCTCATGGCTCTACCCCGTGGGAAAAGGTCCGCCCCGCTGTCCTGCCCGATCCGGCGTCTGCGCTCAATGCCCGAGGCTGAGCGCGAGCGAGAGTGCCCCCACCAGGATCAGGCTGACCGCCCAGGTCGCGTCGAGATTGAACCAGCTCCGCGACAACAGCTCGAGACCGAGGAACCGGTAGACCAGCCACGCGCAACACCCGCCCGCCGCGATCATCGCGACGGAGTGGACGGCGGAGACCACGACCGCCATGCCGAGATCGGCGTCGATGAGGGTGCCGGCCGCCGCGTGGCCGTCGTCGAGGCCGGCGGGGCGGCACAGCCCGAGATAGATCGGCACCAGCATCAATCCGGCGCCGTGCGCGATCGCGACCGCGAACGACCACAGCCCGAGTTGCGTCGGTCGTATTCGCGCCAGCGCCCGCGGATGACGCCGGTTGACGAGGCGGAAGGCGCCGAACCCGATGACCACGAGGCTGGCGCCGATGCGGATCGGCCGCTGCCATTCGACGAGGGCGATCAGCAGTGCGAAGGGCACGAGCACCAGGAGGATCGCCAGCAGATGGCCGACCGTCAGCGGCCACAGCGCCGCCGCCAGCGCCCGCGAGCTTCTCTCCATGAGCCCCGCCGAAAGGGCGAGCGGCCATCCCATCGCCGGGTTCATCCCGTGATAGAGGCCGCTCGCCACGACGGCCAGCCACAGCCCGGCGGGCGTCCAGTCCGCTCCGCTCAAGCTCAGACCGAGGGATAGCAGAACGAATCGGTCGAGCAGTCGCCGCCCTCGAGCCGGATCTGATGCGCCCGGTATCCGTCGGGAAAGCTCACCCAGTAGTCCTTTGCCAGCTCGAGGCCGCCGCCGGGGCCCGCGTGGGCCATCACCTCGACGCCCGGCACGCCGTCGGGATAGAACTGGTTGTCCCATGTCGAGTAGAGCGAGTTGGTCCAGTAGACCCGCCTGCCGTCGCGGCTGATCTCCACCATCTGCGGACCGCCGGCGAACGGCTTGCCGTTGGCGTGGGGCGTGCGGCGGGCGATGCCGCCGACATGGACCGAGCCCGCGAGCTTCGGCTTCATCGGATCGCTGACGTCGTACTGGCGCATCTCGCCGGTGCCCCAGCACGCCACGTACAGGAACCGGTCGTCCATGGAGAGGTCGATGTCGGTCACCAGCGGCGGCACCGCGCCAAACCCCTGCAGCAGGGGTGGCAGCAGGTCCTTGGATGCCGGTTCGGGCGGGATCGTTGCCGTCTTCTCGATGTGGAACTTGCCGCCCTCGCGCCACCAGGTCCAG
>JBEKZK010000742.1:0-3228 GCA_049509935.1 Xanthobacteraceae bacterium
TCGGCAACGTCGCCTGCGGCGGCGTGCCGATGGCGATCGGCGTGCAGACCGACATGGCGACCCCGGCGCTCGCCCGGTTCGGCTCGGACGAGATGAAGCGCGAGTTCCTGGCGCCGTCGATTGCCGGCGATTACGTCGCGTGTCTCGGCGTCTCCGAGGTGGGCGCCGGCTCCGATGTCGCCTCGATCAAGACGACCGCCAGGAAGGACGGCGACGATTATGTCATCAACGGCGGCAAGATGTGGACCACCAACGGCACCCAGGCCGACTGGATGTGCCTGCTCGCCAACACGTCGGACGGCCCGGAGCACAGGAACAAGACGCTGATCTGCCTGCCGATGAAGACCAGGGGCGTCGAGATCGCCCGCAAGCTCGACAAGCTCGGCATGCGCTGCTCGGACACCGCGCAGATCTTCTTCGACAACGTGCGGGTGCCGCAGCGCCATCGCATCGGCGAGGAGGGCAAGGGCTTCATCTATCAGATGCTGCAGTTCCAGGAGGAACGGCTGTGGGGCGCGGCGGCCGGCCTCAAGGCCCAGGAGCGGCTGATCGATCAGACGATCGCCTACACCCGCGACCGCAAAGCCTTCGGCAAGTCGATCCTCGACAATCAGGTGGTGCACTTCCGGCTGGCGGAGCTCGCGACCGAGGTCGAGCTGCTGCGCTCGCTGGTCTATCGCGCCTGCCAGCTCTACGTCTCCGGCACCGACGTGACACGGCTCGCCTCCATGGCCAAGCTCAAGGCCGGGCGACTGTCGCGCGAGGTGAACGATGCCTGCCTGCAGTACTGGGGCGGCATGGGCTTCATGAACGAAACGCCGGTCAGCCGCGCGTATCGCGACGGGCGGCTGAGCTCGATCGGCGGCGGCGCCGACGAGATCATGCTCACCATCATCTGCAAGCTGATGGGAACGCTGCCGGGGACCGCGAACGTCGAGGAGCGCAAGGCACGCCATGGCTGACCGGGCCGGGACGCCGCAGATTTCATGACGCCGTTCACCAAGATCCTGATCGCCAATCGGGGCGAGATCGCGTGCCGGATCGCGCGCACCGCCCGCGATCTCGGCTATCGGACGGTCGCGGTGTTCAGCGACGCCGACCGCGGCGCGCCGCATGTCCGGCTCGCCGACGAGGCGGTGCGCATCGGACCGCCGCCGGCGAGCGAGAGCTACCTCGATGTCGACGCGCTGGTGGCGGCGGCGCGGCAGGCGGGCGCCGACGCGGTCCATCCGGGCTACGGATTTCTCTCCGAGAACGCCGCGTTCGCCGAAGCCTGCGCGGCGGCCGGGCTCGTGTTCATCGGTCCGCCGCCGGCGGCGATCCACGCCATGGGCAACAAGGCGCGCGCCAAGGATCTGATGCTGGCGGCCGGGGTTCCGTGCGTGCCCGGGTACCAGGGCGGGAGCCAGTCCGACGACGCGCTGGCGGCGCAGGCGCACCGGATCGGCTTCCCCCTCATGGTGAAGGCGGCCGCCGGGGGCGGCGGGCGCGGCATGCGGCTCGTCGCCGGGCCCGACGATCTTTCCCGAGCGCTCGCCCGCGCTCGCTCGGAAGCCGCCAACGCGTTCGGATCGGATGAGGTGATCCTCGAGAAGGCGATCACCGACGCCCGCCACGTCGAGATCCAGATCTTCGCCGACCGGCACGGCCACGTCATCCATCTCGGAGAGCGCGACTGCTCGGTCCAGCGCCGCCATCAGAAGGTCATCGAGGAAGCGCCCTCGCCCGTTGTCTCCACCGAATTGCGCGCCCGAATGGGCGAGGCTGCGGTCGCGGCGGCGCGCGCCATCGATTATTGCGGCGCCGGCACGGTCGAGTTCCTGCTCGACGCCGGCGGCCGGTTCTATTTCCTGGAGATGAACACCCGCCTGCAGGTGGAGCACCCGGTGACCGAGGCGGTCACCGGGCTCGATCTGGTCGCCTGGCAGCTGCGGATCGCGGCCGGCGAGGCACTGCCGCTGGAGCAGCATCAGGTGCGCCTCGAGGGACACGCCATCGAGGCGCGGCTGTACGCCGAGGACCCCTACCGAGGCTTCCTCCCGGGCAGCGGAACGGTGGTCGAGTGGCAGCCGGCATCGGCGCCGGGCGTGCGGGTCGATCACGGCCTGCGGCCGGGCCAGGAGATCAGCCCGTTTTACGATCCGATGATGGCGAAGATCATCGCCCACGGGACAACCCGCGAGGAGGCGCGGCGCCGGCTGATCGCGGCGATCGAGGACAGCGTCGTGCTCGGTCTCGACACCAACCGCAGCTTTCTCCTGTCGGTGCTCAGGCACGGCGCCTTCGCGGCCGGGGCGGCGACGACGGCCTTCATCGACACGCATTTCGCGCCCGCCAGCCCCGGCATGCAGCGCCCTGCCCCCGATGCCCGCATGCTGGCGCTCGCCGCCGTGCTGCTGTTCGATCAGCCCGGCGGACCGGGCCGCTCACCACCGTGGTTCTCGACCGGAGCATCTCCGGCCTGGCCGCTCCGGCTCGGCCTCGGGGACGTGCAGCACATGGCGAGCATCGCGGCGCTCGGCGCCGGCCGCTTCGCGGTGACGCTCGGCGAGCGCACGATCGATGTCGACATCGTCGAGCGCCTGGACAACCGCGTCCGCTTCGCCACCGACGGCCTGCAGCGGACCGCGCACCATGTCATGCGCGACGGCGTGCTCCATCTCGATCTCGGCGGACAGACCATCGCGGTCCGCGAGATGGTGCTCGAGGCGGGCGGCCAAAGCCGGAAGGACGCCTCGTCGCGGCTGCTGGCGCCGATGAACGGCAGCATCGTCGCGATCCTCGGCCATGCCGGCGACCGGGTCACCAAAGGCCAGTGCATCGTGGTGCTGGAAGCCATGAAGATGCAGCACGAGATCGCGGCGGAGCGCGACGGCATCATCGAGACAATCAGCGTCAAGCAGGGCGACCAGGTCGCGACCCGCCAGCTGCTGGCCGTGCTGGCGACGGCGGCGGCCACCATGGAGCGTCCGGTCAACCAGGAGGAGCCCCGATGAGCGACAAGGCGATCATCACATGCGCGCTCACCGGCGTGCTCACCGATCCAAGGCAGCACCCGGTGCCGGTCACGCCCGAGCAGATGGCCGGCGAGGCCCGGGCGGCGTTCGCCGCCGGCGCTGCCGTCATACACGTGCACTTCCGGCAGCAGGCGCCGGGCCGAGGGCACTTGCCGTCATGGGAGCCGGATGTCGCGGTGACCATCATGCAGGCGATCCGCGACGCCTGCCC
>JBEKZK010000743.1:0-3228 GCA_049509935.1 Xanthobacteraceae bacterium
CCTGCACACCTATGCCGACAAGGGCAACATGACCAAGGCCGAGATCGATCTCACCATGAAGGTGATGACCGACGCCAAGAAGGCCGGCCAGTTTCGCGCCTTCTGGCAGGACTTCAACGAGAGCGTCAACCTGATGGCGTCGGGCGAGGTGGTGATCCAGTCGATGTGGTCGCCGGCGGTCACCGCCGTGCGTTCCAAGGGCATCGCCTGCACCTACCAGCCGCTGAAGGAGGGCTATCGCGCCTGGGCCGCCGGCTTCGGCGCGCCGCGCACGCTGAGCGGGCGCAAGGCCGACCTCGCCTACGAGTTCATCAACTGGTTCCTCGACGGCTGGGCCGGCGCCTTCCTCAACCGGCAGGGCTACTACTCGGCGGTGCTGGAGACCGCCAAGTCGAAGATGGAGCCCTACGAGTGGGCCTACTGGATGGAGGGCAAGCCGGCCGAGAAGGACATCATGTCGCCCGACGGCACGCTGCTGGAGAAGGCCGGCGTGGTGCGCGACGGCGGCTCCTACGAGCAGCGCATGGGCTCGGTGGTGTGCTGGAACTCGGTGATGGACGAGAACGACTACCTGGTCAAGAAATGGAACGAGTTCATCGCCGCGTGACCGCATGACCGAGCAGATCTCGTTGCGGGATGCTGTGGTGCCGGCGCCTTCTCCCCGGTCGGGAGAGGGCGCCCGCCGAGAGGCGGACGACTCCCGCGGATCGGAACGGAAGGGCGCCGGGCCGGTCGAGGCGCCGGCGTGGCTGCAGATCGCGCCGTTCGCTGCGATCTTCGTGCTGTTCTTCCTGGTGCCGCTCGGCCTCACCGTGATGGTGAGCTTCTGGGATTACAACGAATATCAGATCCTGCCGGCGTTCACGGTGCGCAGCTACGTAGAAATCTTCGAGGGCTGCTACGTCAAGCTCCCCGAGCTCTGCGTCACCTTGAAGACATATCTGTCGACGCTGAAATTCTGCCTGACCGTGTGGCTGATCACGCTGGTGATCGGCTTCTTCATCGCCTACTTCCTCGCCTTCTACGTGCGCTCGACCGCCGTGCAGGTGGCGCTGTTCCTGATCTGCACCATCCCGTTCTGGACCTCGAACATCATCCGCACCATCTCCTGGATCCCGCTGCTCGGGCGCAACGGCCTCATCAACTCGACCCTGGTGCGGATCGGCGCGATCCATCAGCCGATCGAGTGGCTGATCTATTCGGACTTCTCGGTGATCATGTCGCTGGTGCACCTGTACACGCTGTTCATGATCGTGCCGATCTTCAACTCGATGATGCGGATCGACCGGGCGCTGGTCGAGGCCGCCTACGACGGCGGCGCCAGCGGCTGGCAGACGCTGTGGAACGTGATCATCCCGCTGACCAAGCCGGGCATCGTCATCGGCTCGATCTTCGTCGTCACCATCGTGATGGGCGACTTCGTCACCGTCGGGGTGATGGGCGGCCAGCAGATCGCCTCGGTCGGCAAGATCATCAACACGCAGATGACGGCGCTGCAGTTTCCTCCCGCCGCGGCCAACTCCGTCATCCTGCTGATCGCCGTGCTGTTCGTGATCTGGGGGCTCACCCGGCTGGTCGACATCCGCAAGGAGCTGTGAGCCATGGAGGCACGACGGCCGGCTTTCTACTGGCTCGCGGCACTGTTCGCGCTGTTCGTGGTGTTCCTCTATGGCCCGATGTTCACCATCGTGCTGCTGTCGTTCCAGGGGCCCAACGGCGGCCTGACGTTTCCGATGAACGGGGTGTCGCTGCACTGGTTCAGCCGGCTGTGGGAGGGGCTCGGCGTGGTCGACATCTGGGCGGCGTTCCGCCGCTCGCTGCGGCTCGGCGCCACCGTCATGGTGCTGACCGTGGTGCTGTCGCTGCTGGCCGGGCTCGCCTACCGCAAGCGGTTCCTCGGCTCGAATCCGCTGTTCTATGTCGTGGTGGCGAGCCTGATCGTGCCGTCGATCGTGGTGTCGCTCGGCATCGCGCTCGAGTTCCGCCTGCTCGACGACGGCGTCAAGGCGGCGGCGGAGCATTTCGGCTGGACCGCGCTGAGCGAGAGCTACACCACCGCCATGGGCCTGTTCACGTCGGGGCTGGGCGCCCAGCTCACCTGGACGCTGCCGTTCGGCCTGCTCATCATGTTCGCAATCTTCAACCGATTCGACCGGCGCTACGAGGAGGCCGCGCGCGACCTCGGCGCCACGTCGTGGCAGAGCTTCGCCCACGTGGTGCTGCCGATCATCGGGCCGAGCGTGGTCGGCATCGGCCTGTTCGGCTTCACCCTGTCGTGGGACGAGGTCGCCCGCTCCAGCCAGGCGATCGGCGATCTCAACACCCTGCCGCTCGAGCTGCAGGGGCTGACCACCACGGTGACCAATCCGGAGATCTATGCGCTCGGCACGGTGACGACCGGCGTGTCGTTCACCGTCATCTTCGTGGCCCTCGGCCTGATCGTGCTGCTGCAGCGCCGCCAGGCCCGCCGCGGCTCCGACGCCGGGAAGGGGCTGACATAGCTGGCAGCCCGGATGAAATCCGGGATCGGCGGTGGCGCAGTCGAGGCCGCCCCGGATTTCATCCGGGCTACGAAGGCACCGTCAGCCCGGATGAAGCGAAGCGAAATCCGGGGATCTGCCGGGCCGCATCTCCGACGCCGCACCCGCATTTCGCTTCGCTTCATGCGGGCTACTGGGCGCGCCGCGCCAGCAATTCCGCCAGCCGGCCGCCGAGGCCGATCGACTCCACCGGTGCCTCCAGCCCCGGGAGCCTGACCAGGCGCGGCGCGCCGAGCGCAGTCCGCGCCGCGGCGACGGCGGCCGCCAGGCCGTCGATCAGCGGCACCGGGACATCCGTGGCGATCAGCTCGGCAATGCCGATCAGCCCGGCGCCACCGAGGATCACCACGTCGGCCCCGTCCTCGACCGCGGCGGCCCGGCACTGGGCGGCCAGCATGCCAGCGCTCGCCGCCGGATCGGCGGCGATCTCGCGGCCGGTGGGGGCGATGGTGCGGATCGCCGCCAGGCGATCGGTGAGCCCCAGCGTGGCGACGAGCTCCTCCAGCATCGGCCGCCAGGCGGCACCGCCGGTGACGATGGCAAAGCGGCCGCTCAGCGCTGCCTCCCGGCACGCGGCCTCCGCCATGCCGACGACCGGGACGGCGGCGATCTCGCGCAGAGCCGCGAGCCCGGGATCGCCGAAGCAGGAGAGCAGCACCGCATCGGCGCCATCGGCGTGCTCCGCATA
>JBEKZK010000744.1:0-3223 GCA_049509935.1 Xanthobacteraceae bacterium
CTAGGATCGGGCTCCGCGCTCTTGTGAGCCAGGCCCCGATGGCACCGAAGATGGCGCTACCTCCGACGAACGCCGGCGCGACATCGGGCCAACCGGATCTCGATTCTTCCACGCAGCTCTTCGCAGCGTTCCGGCGCACCAAGCTCTACGATCTGCTGGCGGCGGCGCCGCTCATCACGTGGTACGGTTTCTGCCTGTCGCACCAGCTCCCGACGCTGGCGCAGCAGCTGGCGGAGACCGATCTCGCGACCGCCGACATCCGTTTGCTCGCGAGCCTCGCGGCGAGGATCGCCACGCCGGTCTTCCTGGTCGTGCTGGCGGTGCTGCTGACCCTCCGTCACAAGCCGCAGGCCAAGGCCGGCGGGCTCTATCCGCGCTTGGCGGCCGTCGGCGGAACCTATCTCGGCGTCGCCATCGTCCTGCTGCCGGCGCGAGAGCTTTCCGCCCCGCTGTCGGTGCTGGCGGCGCTGATGATGCTCGCCGGCACCGTGCTGTCGACCTTCGCGGCGCTGTCGCTCGGTCGCTCCATCAGCATGCTCCCGGAGGCGCGGCGGCTGGTCACGCGCGGGCCCTATCGGCTGGTTCGCCACCCGCTCTATGTGAGCGAAGCGGTGGCACTGGCCGGCGTGACGCTGCAGTACCTGTCACCGCTGGCGCTGTTGCTGCTGGCGCTCCAATGCGTCTTTCAGCTCGAGCGCATGAAGAACGAGGAGCGGGTGCTCGCCGGCACGTTCCCGGAATATCGCGTTTACGCAGCGGCCACGGCGCGCCTGGTGCCGGGGCTCTACTAGTTTTGGGCCAACCCATGCTCCGCTCGCTCGACATGTCTGAGCGCGCCACGCCCGCGCCCGGCCGCGCGCGTTCCGCCATGGCCGCCGAACGGCCGTGGGATGACCCGACAGCACGTCGCCTTTCCTCCGCGCCCCTGTGGTTCCTGGCGGCGATCGCCCCGATGCTGGCGTCGGAAATCGTCCGCCTGAGCCAGGCCGACCCGCTGTCCTGGATCGCCTGGGACTACGCCGGGAGGATCGCCGCGCTGGCGGTGCTTGCCGCGTCCCCGGCCGTCCGCCGCGTCGCGTTCTCGCGGCAGCCCTCGCGGATCGCCTGGTGGGAGACGGCTCTGTGGATCATCGGCCTCGTGGCGTTCGATCGCATCGTCGACCACGCGGTGTTCCAGACCCTCGACGCCATGATCCCCGGCACCAGGCTCGGGCAGTTCCCGCCGTGCCGCGGCTGGCTGTTCGCCGTCGACATATCGTTGGGGCTCGCCCTGGTCGCCTGCTGCGAGGAGGTGATCTTTCGCCGTTTCGCCCGCGAGGTTCTCAGCCGCCTGGTCGGCGACGGCTGGGCGATGGTGATCGTCTCGGCGCTGCTGTTCGCGAGCTGGCACTGGTGGACCGGGATCGGGAACATCGCCGCCACCTTCTTGTTCGGCGTGCTGGCGATGCTGTGCTACCGGCGTGCCGGGACGCTGTCGCCCGTCGTCCTCGCCCACTATCTGTGCGACGTCGCCAATTTCTCCTGATTCTCCGGAGCATTTCCCGGAAAAGTGGACACCGGTTTTCCGAAAGGAAATGCGACAAACATAGAATTCAGAGTGCTTTCCGCGGACGGCCGATGAAATTTCATGGCCAACCTCATCGGAAAGCGCTCTGAGCGGACATCGCAGCAGAGGGCGCGGCCGCCTCCTCGTAGGTGATCACCTTGAAGCCGGCGAGCGTGCACGGGCCGAACGAGGTCACGATGGCGACGTCGGTGGCGTCGCGGCCGCGCGCCATCAGGATGCGGCCGATGCGCGGCTGGTTGTGGCGGGCGTCGAACGTGTACCAGCAGCCGCCCAGATAGGCCTCGAACCAGGCGCTGAAATCCATCGGCGCCTCGTCGGGCGGCACGCCGATGTCGCCGAGATAGCCGGTGCAGTAGCGCGCCGGGACGTTCATGCAGCGGCACAACGTGATGGCGAGATGGGCAAAATCCCGGCACACGCCGCGCCGCTCCGAGTGGGCGTCCCACGCCGTCTTGGTCGGGCTGGCGTGCTGGTAGCCGAAGGTGATGCGGTCGTGGACGTAGTCGCAGATCGCCTGGACCAGCGGCCATCCCTTGGCGACCTTGCCGAACCGGGCCCAGGCCAGCGCCGTCAGCCGGTCGGTCTCGCAATAGCGGCTGCCCAGCAGATAGACCAGGGTATCCACCGGCAGCGTCTCCAGCGAATGCTGCTCGGCCTGCCAGTTCACCGGCTCAGGCTCGCCGCTGTCCTCCATCAGCAGGTCGGACGAGATCGTGGTGCGGCCCGCCGGCGCGCGGATGACGTGGCAGATGTTGCCGAACCCGTCGCGATATTCGGTGGCGTGCGCCGCGGGGTTGATCCGGATGCGATCCGGGGTCAGCAGATCGGAATGCCGCGACGGATGCGTGCTCAGCGCCAGAATCATCGGCGTCGGCTGCGGGCACTCGTACGCGATCTCGTAGCCGGCACGAATCTTCATGGTCGCTCTCTCGTCCTCATCGACGGCCCCTGGCACATGCCTCTCGCGGTCCGCGAGGCGAGCCGTTCTGCCAATATCGGGACGGCGAAAAAGTTCCCTGCTGCTGCGACCCCTCGGGGGGCGCCGTCTTCGCCTGCCGCTCTCAGCGTGTCGCCGCGGCGCCGCAGCTCATCGCCGCCGACACCTTGACGGCGACCTTCATGGCGACGTGATCCGACGCCGACCCGATCCACGTGCCCTGCAGCGGGATCGCCTCGCGCGGCTCGCGCACCACCGCGACCCGCACCAGGTTCTGGTTCCCGATGATCCCGCTCGACGGGTCGACGTCGACCCAGCCCGGGCCGGGAATGTGGACCTGGACCCACGCATGGGTGTTGCCGCCGGTGACCTGGTCGTCGTCGTCATCGGCCAGGTTCAGGTATCCGGAGACGAACCGCGCCGCGATCCCGAGCGAGCGCAGCGCCGCGATCATCAGCACCGCGAGGTCGCGGCAGCTCCCGCTGCCGAGCGCCAGCGTGCGGCCCGGATCCTGCGTCCCCTTCTCGTGCCGACCGATGTGCCGGAAGGTCTGCCTGATGGTCCGCGTCATGTCGACGATGAGCTCGGCGGTATCGGCCGAGCCGTCCGCACCGAGGAACCCGGCGGCCCAGCGCTCGACACCGGGGTCGGGCGACCGCGGCGCGATGAAGCACGCGAGGCCGGGCCAATCCTCCTCCGCATAAGCAAACGGATAGGTC
>JBEKZK010000745.1:0-3220 GCA_049509935.1 Xanthobacteraceae bacterium
ACCGTTCCGGCCGCCCCATCGCCGGCGCCGCGGCGGATGCGCACGTGCTCGGTGCGCGCCCCGATGGTCACCGCGGCGGCCGGCGCGGCGACGCCGGGAAACAGCGAGCGCGGCACCAGGTTGATGCCCGGGGTGCCGAGCCGCGTCGCCACATAGCTGTCGACCGGGTTCTCGTAGATCTCGCGCGGCGTGCCCACCTGCACCAGATGCCCGCGATTGATCACGCCGATGCGGGTCGCCAGCGTCATCGCCTCGACCTGGTCGTGGGTCACGTAGAGGATGGTGGCGCCGAGATCTTCCTGGATGTGCTTGAGCTCGATCCGCAGATCGGCGCGCAGCTTGGCATCGAGCGACGACAGTGGCTCGTCCATGAGAAAGATGGCGGGACGGCGGACCAGGGCACGCCCGATTGCGACCCGCTGCATCTGCCCGCCGGACAGCTGCGTGGCACGGTTGCCGAGCTTGTCCTCGATACGCAGCAGGCGCGCGACCTCGCGCACCCGCTGATCGAGCTTGGCATCCGCGACGCGGCGGGACGGCGCGCGCAGCGGAAACGCCAGATTGTCGTAGACCGAGAGATGCGGGTAGAGCGAGTACTGCTGGAACACGAAGGCGACATCGCGCGCCGCGGGCGCGTCGGCGGTCACGTCGCGGCCGTCGATCGACACGGTGCCGGCATCGGGCAACTCGAGCCCGGCGACCAGGCGCAGCGTCGTCGTCTTGCCGGCGCCGGTCGGGCCGAGCAGCACGATGAACTCGCCGTCTCCGATCCGCAGCGACAGGTCGGCGACCGCCTCGACGGCGCCGAATCGCTTGCCGACCCGGTCGAGAACGACCTCAGCCATGGCCACCTCCCGCCGCGTCGTGCAGCGTGGTGCGGATGGCGCGCCCGGTCGTCGCGGCGAACAGTGACAGCTTCTCCGGCCTGAACTCCAGGCCGACCTGATCGCCGGCACGCACCGTCCGCGCCGACGGCAGCCGCGCCTTCACGGCGCCGCGCTCCGTGGTGATGGTGACGATCTGCGTCGTGCCCAGATATTCGACACCGAAGACGATGCCGCGGAAGGCGGCCGCGTCGCGCAACGAGACGTGCTCCGGCCGCACGCCGAGCACCAGATCGGGCCCCGGCGGATCCTCGCGCAAGGCCGGGACCTTCACCTCGGCGCCGTCGATCGAGATCACATCGTCGCCGCGGTGCAGCTCGGCGCGCACGCTGACGAAGTTCATCGGCGGCGAGCCGATGAAATCGGCGACGAACCGCGACGCCGGGCGGTCGTAGATCTCCTGCGGGGCGCCGAGCTGCTCGACCACGCCGTCGTTCATCACCGCGATCTTGTCGGCCATCGACATCGCCTCGAGCTGATCGTGGGTGACGTACACCGTCGTGGCACGGAGCCGATCGTGCAGCGCGCGGAGCTCGCCGCACATGACATGGCGGAACTCCGCGTCGAGGGCGCCGAGCGGCTCGTCCATCAGGAAGGCCTTGGGCTGGCGCACGATGGCGCGGCCGAGGGCGACGCGCTGACGATCGCCGCTGGCGAGGCCGGAGACCGGCTTGCCGAGCAGATGAGTGATCCGCAGGATGCGGGCGGTCTCCTCGACGCGGCGGCGGATCTCGGCCCGCGGCAGGCCGTCGCATTTGAGCGGAAAGCCGATGTTGGCGCGCACGTTCATGTGGGGATAGAGCGCGAACAGCTGGAACACGAACGCGATGTCGCGCGCCGATGCCCGCCGGAAGGTGACGTCGTCGGCGCCCAGCCGGATCGTGCCTGACGTCGGCAGCTCGAGGCCGGCGATCATCCGCAGCGTCGTGGTCTTGCCGCAGCCGGACGGGCCGAGCAGGCAGAAGAACTCGCCGTCGTTCACGGCCAGCGTCAGATCGCGGACGGCGACGAAGTCGCCGAACCGCTTCACCAGATCGTGGACCGCGATCTGCGCCATCGCCGGCTACTCCGCGAACCGTCCGGCCACCGTGAACAGCAGGGTGCCGGCGAGCGTGGTGGCGAACGACCACCCATAGAGGGTCAGCGAGAACGGCTGCATCAGCATGATCACGCCGGCCGCGATCACGCCCGACGCGATCGCCTCGAGCGGGCCGCGGCGGAGCAGCCGGAACCGGCGGCGCGGATGGGCATATGCGGCGATGTCGACGTCGGCGTTCATTTGCGCACCGCCCCGAACGTGATGCCGCGCAGCAGGTGCTTGCGCAGCACGATGGTGAACACCAGGATGGGAATGAGCACGATGGTGGTGCCGGCCGCCACCGCCGGCCAGTCCTGGCCGCCCTCGCCGATGATGATCGGGATGAACGGCGGCGCGGTCTGCGCCTCGCCCGAGGTCAGCAGCACCGCGAAGGCGTATTCGTTCCAGGCGAAGATCAGGCAGAAGATGGCGGTGGCGACCAGCCCGGTGGTCGCCTGCGGCAGCACCACCCGGAAGATGGCCTGCAGCCGGGTATAGCCGTCGATCATCGCCGCCTCCTCGTATTCCCGCGGGATCTCGTCGATGAAGCCCTTGAGCAGCCACACCGCGAGCGACACGTTGACGGCGGTATACAGCAGGATCATGCCGAGCTTGGTGTCGGACAGGCCGAGCTCGCGGTACATCAGATAGATCGGGATCGCGACCGCGATCGGCGGCATCATCCTGGTCGACAGAATGAAGAACAGCAGGTCGTCCTTGAGCGGCACCTTGAAGCGCGAGAAGCCGTAGGCCGCGGCGGCGCCGAGCAGCACCGACAGCGCGGTCGAGCCGAAGGCGATGATCAGGGAGTTGACGAAGCGCGGGATGAAATTGGACGGTCCGGCGATCACCATGTTGCGCTTGCGGGCGATGTCGTCGCAGACGCCGGAGGCGGGCGGCAGGCTGTCGATGTACTCGGCGGTCTGCCGCGAGCGCGTGGTGAACAGATTGCAATAGCCCTCGAGCGACGGCGTGAACAGCAGCTTGGGCGGATAGCTGATCGAATCCGGCGGGGTCTTCAGGCCGGTCAGGAAGATCCAGACGAGCGGGATCATGGTGATCAGCGCATAGGCGACGACGATCACCGCCGCCACGCGGCGCGACCAGCGGCCCGGCTCGACCACCGAATGGGCGGTTGACAGGCTCATCGCTGCTTCACCCGGTTGAGCGCCTTGACGTAGATGTTGGCCGCGCCAAAGACGGTGACGAACAGGATAATGGCGAGCGCCGACGAGTAGCCGGTGCGCCATTTCTCGAA
>JBEKZK010000746.1:0-3218 GCA_049509935.1 Xanthobacteraceae bacterium
ACGACATCCGGCGGATCATCATGCGGATGCTTCCGGGCGCCAGCCATCAGCAGAACCGGGAGGACGCCTACCAGGCGGTCTGCGAGGCGCTGTTGAAGAACGGCCACCAGCGCCTGCGCGCCTATTCGGGACGCGGCAGTCCCTCGGGCTTCGTGCTCCAGGCGGTCGAGAACCTGGTCATCGACTTCCTGCGCACCGTGATCCCGCGCCGCCGCCTGCCGGCGGCGGTCCAGCGCCTCGGCGAGCTCGACCAGGCGGTCTTCCGCCTGGTGTACTGGGAGCGCATCGACACCGATCCGGCCCAGCTGTTGCGTCATCTGGCGCGGCCCGCAGCGGCCGGGCCGTCGCTGGCGGACGTGGCCGATGCGCTCGCGCGGGTCCGGAACGACGTGCCGCCGGGCTACCACCCGGACGCCAGGGGAACAGGCCACACCGTGTCGCTGTCGGTGGCCGAGGAGGTCGTCCCGGCGAGCGGTGCCGAGGATTTCGCGGTGCGGACGCCGGAGCAGCATCTGGCCGAGACCGAGACGTCACGAATGCTCGAGCAGGCGATCGGCGTCCTCCACCAGCTGCTGCCGCGGCTGGCCGCGGCGGAACGGCTCTATCTGCAGCTCGCGCTGACCGGGCAGCCGGCCCGCGAGATCGCCCGCATCGTCGGCTGTCCGGCCGCGGAGATCCACAAGCTGGCGCAGCGGGTCAAGAAGCGCCTGCGCGACGAATTGATCGACCACGAGGCGGTGAAAAAGTGGCGGCTGTCCGTCTGACCGGACGCGAAGAAAGTTTTCGAGATGGAAAAGAAGGATATAGCCTCGCTGCTCGCCGCCCTGTGCGATCGCCCTATGGCGCCGGACGGGAGCGAGCCGTCGTCCGCGCTGCGGGATTTCTGCGCCGAGGCGGCCGCAGCCCTGCGTCGCCACAGTGACGACTCGCCCGCCGCGGCCCGCGATCCGGCCACCGACCCGGCCACCGATCAGGACTTGGCGGCGGCGCTGATCGCATCGGTCCATTCCGGAACCGCGACAGAGGCGGAGCGCGCTGCCTTCGAGTTGGCGGCGACGCGTTCTCCCGCCTTCCGGCTCGATGCGCAGGCGGCGCTGGCGTTCGTCGATGCGGTCGAGCGAGGCACCGAGCCGGCGCCGGCGCATCTCGTTGCCTCGCTCGCCACGGCGGCCGCGGGATCCGACCCGCGAGTGCGGGCCTGGCGGCTGCCGGTGGTACGGCTGCGCTGGCGCATGGCGGCAGCGTGCACGGTCGTGCTGGCGGCCGGAGCACTGACCTCGGGGCTCTATCTGCGACCCGTCATCGTCGATCGTGACATTGGTCCGACCGTCTCGCCGGTCAGCGCCGTAAAGGACGAGCCCGCCGCGCTGCCGGCCGTCGCCAGCCGCGCGCTAGCCGTCCCGCCCGTGCCGGATGCCGCCAAGGTCGCGTCGTGTCCGCCCGCCGCCCTGACGAGAGCCGCTCAGCCGCGGCGCCTGGCTTCCGGGGAGCCCGCCAAGCCGGTGCAGGAGGAGCCCGATTGCGCGCCGCCCGAGCCCCATCCGGCCGCCGCCAATCCCGCGGCCGTGAGTCCTGCCGGGGCCGATTCTGCCGTGGCCGACAACCCATCCGGCGGCGAGGGCGCGGAAGCGACCGTCGCGCTGCGCCGGGCCGAAGCATTGCGCCGGGCCGAGGCGGCGCGACGGCTCGGCGCCGCGGAACGAGCGCACCGTCCGGCCTCGACGTCGGCGACGCACCCGGCTGCCGCTGCCGTTCGCGCCGCCTCACCTCCGCCGCACCCGGGCGTTCAGGCGCCGGCTGCTGCGCCAACGTCCCGCCCGGCGGCGATCGACCTCGCTCGGTAACGCGAGCGACACCGGACGTGCTCCGGTCCGGTATGATCTTGACGGAAATCATTGTCCGACTGCGCCACCCGGCGCTCTATGATGGCGGCTTCCGCCAGATCCTCGTCCCGCATCGCAGATCGCACCCATGAAGTCTCGGCATTTCGTCGTCACGCGGCGCCCGCGGCTCGCGCGGATCACGGATCATCCCAAGATCGACTTCGCCGACTACGAGCGGCGCCTGATGTCGATGCAAGGGACGCTGCAGCTCATCCAGCAGGCCTATCTCGGCACCTCGGAGCGGGCGCTCATCGTGCTCGAGGGATGGGATACCGCCGGCAAGGGCGGAATCGTCCGCCGCCTCGGCTGGGCGATGGATCCCCGCAGCTTCAAGGTCCACCCGATCGCCGCGCCGGACCAGCACGAGCGGGCCCAGCACTATCTGCAGCGGTTCTGGCGGCGCCTGCCGGAAAAGAGCCAGATCGTCGCGTTCGACCGGTCGTGGTACGGCCGCGTGCTGGTCGAGCGCGTGGAGGAGCTGGCGACCGCAGCCGAATGGCGGCGCGCCTATCGCGAGATCAACGAGTTCGAGCACACGCTGATCGAGTCGGGTACCCGCCTCGTCAAGCTGTTCCTGCACATCACGCTCGACGAGCAGCTGCGCCGGTTCCGCGACCGGCTCACCGATCCGGTCAAGCGCTGGAAGCTGTCGTATGAGGATTTTCGCAATCGCGCGCGCTGGTCGGACTACGAGACGGCGATCGAGGACATGATGGCGGAGACCTCGACGAAACACGCGCCCTGGCATTTGATCCCCGGGAACAACAAGCCCTACGGCCGGATTGCCGCGTTTCGCATCCTCGCGGATCGGCTCGGCAAGGATGTGTCGCTGGAGCCGCGCCCCATCGATCCCGGTCTGCTCAAGGAGGCGAAGCGCGCGCTCCGCCTCTCGGCGTCGGATATCGCGCGCGCCTCCGATTCTTCCCGGCCGAAGCCCAAGCCGAAACGCCACGGCACGAAGGTCTGAATGCGTCTCCGGGGCTCGGCTCGCCCCCCCGTGTACCAATCGTTGCCTCAGGCCGCCGAGAAGCGCATATAGACAGATGAGTCTGTCCATGCTGGATCCCGAAGCCGCGGTGGGTCAAGCGAACTCGACGGTGCCGCCCCGGCGAGCCGCGACCCGGAAGGTGGTCGGGCGTCGCGCCGGCCCGATGGCGCCCGCGGTTTGCGCCGCCAGCGTGACAGATGCCGGAGCTGTTTGAAGAGGAACGGATTTTGCCGAAGGTCGGAGCCCAGGACACCCGCAGGCCGCGCGAGCGGCTGCTCGACGCGGCGTACGACCTCTTTGCGACCAACGGGGTGAGCCAGGTCGGCGTCGATACGATCCTCGCCAAG
>JBEKZK010000747.1:0-3213 GCA_049509935.1 Xanthobacteraceae bacterium
AGCACCATGGCGACCCAGGCGAGCTGGATCGGCTTCTTGCCGAAATGTCCGAGGTCCGCATAGAGCGCCTCGGCGCCGGTCACCGCCAGAAACACCGCCCCGAGCGCGGCGAGGCCCACCATGCCGTTCTCGGCCAGGAAGCCGACGCCATGAACCGGGTTGAACGCCCGGAAGATCGAAGGATTGTGGACGATGTGGACGAGCCCGCCCGCCGCGATGACGACGAACCATACGCACATGACCGGACCGAACAGCGCCGCGACCTTGGCGGTGCCGCTCGACTGGGCGGCGAACAGCACCACCAGGATGACGATCGTCAACGGCACCACGAAGGAATCGAAGGCCGGCGTCGCCACCTTGATGCCTTCGACTGCGGACAGCACCGAAATCGCCGGCGTGATCACCGCATCGCCGTAGAACAGCGCGGCGCTGACGATGCCGAGCATGAAGACCACCGCCCCGCCCCGCCCGATCGCGCGCTGCGCCAGCGCCATCAGCGCCAGCGTTCCGCCCTCGCCGTTGTTGTCGGCGCGCAGCAGGATGACCACGTACTTGATGGTGACGATCAGGATCAGTGCCCACAGCACGAGCGACAGGACGCCAATCACCGCCTGCTCCTGGATCTCGCCGCGAGGCCCGCTGGCCGCCACCACGGCTTCGCGCAACGCGTACAGCGGGCTGGTACCGATGTCGCCGTAGACGACGCCGACGCTGCCGAGCGCAAGCGCCCAGAACCCGGCGGGGCGGTGCGGCTCGGCGCTGCCATCGACCGGCACCTCGCCGCCGCGGGGGACGGCTACACTCTGCGACATTGGGCATGCCAATCTATGTTGCAGCGCAACATGAGGGGACGGCGCTTATATCATCGAGCGAACGCGCGAGTCAGTCGACGCGACATTGCATTTATGCATACCTATCATGCGTATTTGGTGCCCTGGCGCGACCCTCGAGAAGGTGCGAACGGCCCGCGCTACGGCCTGAAGCTCGCGGGCAGCGCCGGCTGCTCCTGGATCAGCGTGATCGTCACGCGACGATTGGCCGAGATATAGGGATCGTCGGCGAACAAGGGCTGGGTATCGGCCTTTCCGGCGACCATGGCGAGGTGCGAGGAAGGCACGCCCTCGTTCTCCAGGATTTGTCGCACCGCGTTGGCGCGGTCCGCCGACAGCTCCCAGGGGCCGTAGCCCGGACGCGAGGGCATCCGCAACGCCGATGTGTGCCCGGTGATCGCGATCCGGTTGGGCAGCGCCCGCAACGGCACGGCGAGCTTCTCGATGAGGCGCCGGGTGCGGTCGAAGGGTTCCTTGGCGCCCTCGGGAAACATCGAGCGACCGTCCTGGTCGACGATCTCGATGTTGAGGCCCTGCTTGGTCTCCTCGATCATGATGTGCTTGGAGAGCTCGGAGATTTCCGGCATCTCCTGCAGCGCCTGGCGCAACGACGCGGCGGCCAGCGCGAACGACCGATCCTGCTGCTTGGCGCCGGATTCGGCGCTGCTGTCCTTTTCGTCGGGAGTCGGCGTTTCCGACGCTTCCTCGGGGTTTTGCGTGGTGTATTTCAGCCGCGGCTTCGATGGCAGCCCGTCGATCTCGACGATGCCCGAATAGCGCACCTTGGACTGGGTCCCGAACGCCTCGCGCATCGACCCGGCGACGATCTGGAGCTTCGGCTTGTCCTGGGTCGAGAACGCCACCAGCATGACGAAGAAGCTCACCAGCAGCCCCATCAGGTCGGCGAACGTCACGAACCAGCCGTGACCGCCGCCGTGCGCTGCTTTTCCCTTCTTTGCCATGTCGCGGTCCGATCAGAATCTTATCAGGCCGGGACCGTATCGGGGGCCTCGTGGCGATGCTTCTCCGGCAGATAGGCGAGCAGCATCTCGCGCACCAGCGTCGGGCTCTTGGAGTCGCGGATCATCAGAATGCCGTCGATGATCAGCGTGCGGTTGATCTCCTCGTCGACCAGCTTGCCGTGCAGCTTGTCGGCCAGCGGCAGCGCGATCAGGTTGGACACCAGGGCGCCGTACAGCGTGGCCAGCAGCGCGGTCGCCATGAACGGCCCGAGCTTCGAGGGATCCGTCATGTTGGCGAACATCTGCACCATGCCGATCAGGGTTCCGACCATGCCGAACGCCGGCGCGCAGTCGCCGATCGCGCGGTAGATTTTCTGGCCCTCGTCGAGATGGGTGAGGAAGTTGTCGCGGTCGCGCTCGAGATTGTCGCGGATGAAGTCGGCGTCGTAGCCGTCGGCCACGAAGCGGATGCCCTTGGCGAGGAACGGGTCCTCGACCTCGACCTTTTCCAGCCCGATCGGTCCCTGCTTGCGGGCGATCTCGGCCATTCCGGCGATCTCGTCGACCAGCTCGCGCTGGCTCATGCGCCGCATCGTGAAGGCGAACTTGGCGCCGAGCGGCAGGCCGTGGAGCATCGAGGACAGCGGAAAGCGGATCAGCGTCGCCGCGATCGATCCGCCGAAGATGATGATGACGGCATGCTCGGAGACGAACATCTCGAGGTCGCCGCCCATCAGCATCATCGTGGCGATGACGACGACGCCGGCGACCAGGCCGATGGCGGTTGATATATCCATGAGTGCCTCCGAGCACGCGCGCCGCCGCGGCGCGCCTCCGCGGCGCGACCGACCCCACCATAGGGCCACCGCCATTAAGGGACGGTTACTAGAAATTGAAATGAAATCAGCAGCATGCCGTATCCCGACGGAAACCTCGTGGGCGTTGATATGACTTGCCTTTGTGGCGCCGACCGGCGTCGGGGCCGGCTCGGCGGCCCGCCGGGCGGACGGGCGGTCCGGCTTTGCGGCACCGCCCGGCTGCGCTATCAGTCGGGCTGACGCATGTCCCGGCGAAAGCCTGCCCTCGGGCTTGACCCGAGGGTGGACCCGGTTCGCCGATCAAGGACATGCGCAAACGATCGGATCGAGCGCGCCGGCGGCGAGCGGCGGACGTGGCGTTGCCGGAGCTCGCAAGGAGGATGAGGATGCGCGAGATCGGCCATTTCATCGGCGGCAAGGAGGTCGAAGGCCTTTCCGGACGGTATGGCGATGTGTTCGACCCCAACACCGGCGAGGTCCAGGCCAGGGTCGCGATGGCCGGGCATGCAGAGGTCGAGCAGGCAATCGCGCTCGCGCAGGCCGCGCAGCCGGACTGGGGCGCCACCAACCCGCAGCGCCGCGCCCGGGTGCTGATCAAGTTCC
>JBEKZK010000748.1:0-3212 GCA_049509935.1 Xanthobacteraceae bacterium
CCGCGCTCCGGCATCAACAGGCCGCTGATCGCCTTCAGGGTGGTGCTCTTGCCGGCGCCGTTGGCGCCGAGGAGCGCCACCATGCTGCCCTCGGCGACGTCGATCGACAGGCTCTTGACGGCGAGAAACACCCGGTCGTAGACGACCTCGATGTTGTTGAGGCTGAGGAGCATTTACAGCTCACTTGCCGGACTTCTTGAACTCCTCGGAGTATTTGCGGATCTCCGCCCACACCAGATCCTGGTTGGCGGTGAACCAGTCGGTCTGCGGCACGAACTGCGAGCCGTCCCAGCGCACGATGCGGCCCTTGCCGCCGCCCTGGTGGTCCTCCTTGGTCGACGTCATCGCCGGGATCAGGCCTTCCGCCGTGAAGTCGGTGATCGACGTCAGGCCCTCGTTGAGCCAGGGGCCGCTGACCGGGCCGTTCGGCGCCTTGGCGAACGCGACGCGGACGCCCTCGACCATGATGGCGCCCATCATCACGCCGAGATTGTAGTAGCTGGTGCCGATCTTGCCCTCGGGGCCGGCGCCCTTGCCCTTGGCGGCGACCTCCTTGAGAATGTCCTGGATCAGCTTGGGGTCGCGGCCGCCGGCGGCGGCCTGGAACTTGAGCACGCCCTTGGTGGCGTCCTTGCCGGCGACCTCCATGTCGGATTCCGACAGCCAGACGCTCGACGACATGCGGTCCATCGGCAGCCCGTTGCGTACCGCCTCGCTGAGCGCCGTGGTCTGCCCGACGCCGGCGCCCCAGAACACGATCCAGTCGGGCCGGGCGCGGCGCACCTGGGGCCAGATCGCCGCCTGGTCGTTGCCGGGCGGCGTGTAGGGAAACGCCACGAACTCGTAGCCGAGCTTGGCGCTGAGCGCCTGGAAGATCGGCAGCGGCTCGCGGCCGAACGGCGTGTCGATGTGGACCAACACCACCTTCTTGCCTTTGAGGTCCTTGTCCTGCTGGCGGAAGAAATCGATGATGACGCCGGCCTGGGTCCAGTAGTTGGGCGACAGCGGCATCACGTAGGGGAACGCCGTGCCGTCGGCGGCGTCGCTGCGGCCGGAGAACGCCGTGATCATGTTGATCTTGTCCTCGAGCACCCGCGGCACCAGGGCGCGCGCCACCGGGGTCGACAGCGGGTCGATCAGCACCGCGCCCTCGCGCTTGAAGCGCTCGTAGGCCTCGATGGCGCGCGGGATGTCGTTGGCGTGGTCGGTGATGTCGGTGACGATCTTGTAGCCGTTGACGCCGCCGCGCTCGTTGACCAGCGTGATGTAGTCGCGCTGGCCCTGGCTGTATTCGGCGGTGACGAAGGTGTAGATCTTGGTGAAATCCATCGGCATGCCGAAGCGGATCACCTTGTCGTCGGCTTGTGCCGTGGAGCCGAAGCCCAAGGTGGCGGCGGCGGCGCTGCCGGCCATGAAGGCGCGTCGGTCGAGTGTCATGTCATCCTCCCTGTTGTTGCGAAGCGTTGCGGTTCATCGTCCGGCGTGGCGGAACGGCCACACCAGAAAATAGTTGCGGGCGTTGTCGTAGATCTTGGCGAGCCCGAGCGGCTCGACCACCAGGAAGCCGACGATCAGCGCGCCATAGAGCATCAGCGGCAGGTGGCTGCGCAGATCGCTGCCGATCTCGATGCCGAGGCCGGCGGTGAGCGCGCCGATCAGGTTGTTGAAGAGGATCGGCGCGAACAGCACCAGCGCCGCGCCGAAGAAGCTGCCGAGCACGCTGCCGAGGCCGCCGACGATCACCATGGCGACGATCTGCACCGAGAGATCGAGGTGGAACTGGTCGGGCGACACGCTGCGCAGATAGCATACCACCAGGACGGAGCCGACCACGCCACCGATGAACGAGCTCGCCCAGAACGCCAGCAGCTTGTAGCGGAAGGTGTCGATGCCGATGATCTCCGCCGCATAGTCCTTCTCGCGCACCGCGGCGAGCGCGCGGCCGAAGCTGGTGCGCGCGACGTTGAGCATGAACGAGGTGATGACGGCGCACACCGCCAGCGCGAAGAAGTAGGTGGCGATGTCGCCCTCGATGGGAAGCCCAAGGAAGCGCACCGGCGGCACCTGGATGGTGGCCTGGGTGCCGCCGCTGATCGCCGGCACGTGGGAGATCACGAAGTCGACGATGTACTGCATGGCGAGCGTGGCCATGGCGAGGTACAGGCTCTTGACCCGCAGCGCCGCGGCGCCGAACACGATGCCGACGAGCGCGCTCATCAGCCCGCCGGCCAGCAGGGCGAGCTCGAACGGGACGCCGGCGCGCACCAGGTGGACGCCGGTGTAGGCGCCGATCGCCATCACGGCGCCGTAGCCGAGATGGATCTGCCCGGCGCCGCCCATCAGCAGGTTGAGGCCGAGCGCCGCCGACGACCAGATGATCCACGGCAGCAGGTAGGCGACGAGGTAGAGCCGGTCTACCAGGAGCGGCGCGGCGATGAGCAGCGCGACGACGAGGCCGACCATTAAGCGGTCGAACCGCAGCGGCCACAGCCGGCGCTCCTCGGCGTAGCGGGTGTGGCGGATGCCGCTGCGGCGATAGAACATCACACCCGCTCGATCTGCTCGTGGCCGAACAGGCCGTAGGGCCGCACCAGCAGGGTGACGAGGATGATCGCCGAGGCGACGATGTCGCGGGTGCCGCCGCCGAGCAGCGGGTCGAGCAGGCCGGTGGCGAGGCTCTCGGCGACGCCGACGATCAGCGCCGCCAGCAGCACGCCCGGGATGCTGTCGAGCCCGCCGAGGATGGCGATGGCGAGCGCCTTGACCAGGAGCAGCGACAGGCTCCAGTCGACGCCCTGCATGCTGCCCCACAGGATGCCGGCGGCGGTCGCCGTGATGGCGGAGAGGCCCCAGGCGAGCGCGATGGCGCGCTCGACGCGGATGCCGACCGACCACGAGGCGCCCTGGTCGTCGGACACCGCGCGCATCATCACGCCGGCGCGCGAGTTGAACAGCACGATGGCGGCGACGATCAGCGCCGCCGAGATGCCGCCGCCGATCAGGTAGGCGCGGTTGATCAGCATGTCGCCGAGAAACACCGGCGCCTGCGGGATGCCGAGGTCGAGGCGCTTCACCGCCGAGCCGAGGAAACCGGGAATCGCGCCGCGGAGAAAGATTTCCATGCCGAAGGTCAGCATGATCACCATGATGACCGGCTGGCCGATCATGCGGCGGAGCACGGTCAGCTCGATCAGCACGCCGAAGCCGAACAT
>JBEKZK010000749.1:0-3210 GCA_049509935.1 Xanthobacteraceae bacterium
CGGTCGCGGTCGATCGACAGGATGGCGATTGCGGCGGCGCTCAGGATTGCCAGGCCCCCGAGGATCACCGGCTTGGAGCCGACGCGGTCATCCAGGCGACCACCGGCGAACGCCCCGAAGGTCCCGGCGATGGTGAGCAGGATGCCGAAGATGCCGATCTGGATGGTGCCCCAGCCGAACGTCCCGGCCGCGTAGATGCCGCCGAATGCGAACAGCGCCACCAGCCCGTCGGCGTAGATCATGTTGGCCAGCAGGAACAGACTGACATCGCGGTGGCGCGGCAGCTGTGCCAGCGTGCCGACGAGCGTCGCCAGGCCCTGGCGGATGGCGGTGCGCAGCGGTTGCCTGGTGGCCTGGTCGGGGGTGAGCCAGAGCAGCGGCAAGGCGAATATCAGAAACCACAGGGCAGACAGCGGCCCGGCGAGACGGTCGCCCTGGTGCAGGGCCGGGTCGAGCCCGAGCAGCGGCGACAAGCCGAGCAGGGTGCGCCCGGTCTGCGGGTTGGCGGCGAGGAAGCCGAGCGTGAGCAGAAGGCTCACCAGGCCGCCCAGATAGCCGATCGCCCAGCCGGTGCCGGACAGCCGGCCGAGCCGCTCGGGCGGCACCAGCGTCGGCATCATGGCGTTGGCGAAGACGGTGGCGCATTGCGCCCCGACCGCGCCGAGCGCGAAGGCGACGAGGACGATCGGGATCCGCGCGGTGTCGCCGGGCGCGCCGAGCCACAGCAGCGTCGAGCCGAGCACCAGGAGGATGCCGAAACCGGCGATCCACGGCTTGCGCGGACCGGTGGCGTCGGAGATCGCGCCGAGCAGCGGCGACAGCAGCGCGATGATCAGCCCGGCGGCGCTCGCCGCGAACCCCCACAGCGCCTGGCCCTGCGCCGGCGTCGTCGCCACCGCGGCGGCGAAATAGGGCGCATAGACGAACGTCGTGACCAGGGTGAAGAACGGCTGCGTCGCCCACTCGAACAGCAGCCAGCCGACGATGCCCAGCGTGATTGCTCGAGGCGGTTCAACAGACTCGGCCGGACTCCCTCTCCCCTGCGGGGAGAGGGCTGGGGTGAGGGGGTGCGGGCCGTTGGATTCCATCCGCCGTACGCCCTCATCCCGCGCTGCCGCGCGCCCCTTCTCCCCTCGGGAGAAGGGGCTACCCCGCTGCGAGCCCAACAACAGACACCGATCAAACACTGACCAAACTAATGCTTCACCAGGTCGCCGAGCAGGCTGGCGGCGACCGCGAGCTTCGACAGCGTCAGGCCGGACTCGGCGATATCGTGGACCGTGGTGCGGATGCGCTCGACCTCGCTGGCGCGCGGCGCCACCCAGGCCTCGACGGCGGCGGCGCCGGCGATGCCGTCGGCCAGCATCTCGGCGGCAATGCGGCGCTCGGCTTCGGCAATCGAATCGAGCGTCCGGTCGAGCGCCAGGCGATCGAAATAGTCGGTGACCACGATGCCGCGCGCCGCCCCGATGATGCGATGGAGACGGAAGTAGGCACCGGCCGCGAAATAGGTTTCCACCACGTCGGCGACCGGCTTGCCGGTGCGGTCGGCGACCAGCACCACGTCGGGGGCCGCCGCGAGCGCCGACAGCCCGGCGATGCGGCGGGCAAGATCCTCCGGCACGCCGGCGAGCTGCAGCTCGGCAAGGCGCCGGCCACGGCTCTCGGCGGCCTCGCCCGCAGTGACGCGATCGAGCGCCGCCGCCACTTGCTCGACGCCGGCGCGATAGTGCGCCACCACGTCGGCGAGCCCGCCCGAGAGGTCGACATTGCGGCGGAACCAGACCAGACGGTCGAGCAGCAGATCCTGGACGGCGGCATGGAGCTCGAGCTGGAGGGCGCCCGGGATCCTGCCGTCGAGCGCATCGATGTCGGCGTTGAGCTGCGTCATCGCGAAGCTGTCGCGCACCGCCGCGAATGCGGCCGCGATGCCGGCCGGCGCGGCGCCGGTCTGATCGGAGATGCGCATCACCAGGGTCGGACCGCCGCGATTGATCATCGAGTTCGACAGCTGGGTGGCGATGATCTCGCGACGCAGCCGATGCTGCGCCACGGCGTCGGGGAAGCGCTCGCTCAGCACCTTGGGAAAATAGCGCCCGAGCTCGCGGCCGAGGTAGGGATCGTCCGGCACCGGCGAGGCGAGCAGGTCGGCGTAGAGCGTCAGCTTGGCGTAGGCCATCAGGACGGCGAGCTCGGGCCGCGTCAGCGGCCGGCCGGCGCGGCGGCGCTCGGCGATCTCGCCGTCGTCGGGCAGGTGCTCGATGGCGCGGTCGAGCAGGCGGCGCGCCTCCAGCGACTGCATCAGCCGCTGCTGAAATCCCAGATCCTCCAGCCCGCGGCGCTGCGCCAGCGACAGCGCCAGCGTCTGCAGATAGTTGTTGCGCAGCACCAGGCCCGCCACCTCGTCGGTCATCTCCACCAGGAGCGCGTTGCGCTCCGACGCACCGAGCGTGCCGTCGCGCACCGGGCCGGCCAGCGCGATCTTGATGTTGACCTCGACGTCCGAGGTGTTGACGCCGGCGGAGTTGTCGATCGCGTCGGTGTTGAGCCGGACGCCGCGCAATGCCGCCTCGATGCGGCCGCGCTGGGTCATGCCCAGATTGGCGCCCTCGCCGATCACCTTGCAGCGCAGCTCGGCGGCACTCACCCGGATCGCGTCGTTGGCGCGGTCGCCCGCCTGGTCGTCGGTCTCGGTCGAGGCGCGCACATAGGTTCCGATCCCGCCGAACCACAGCAGGTCGACATCGAGCCGGAGGATCGCGCCGATCACCTGCTGGGGCGTTGCCCGGGGAACGGAAAGGCCGAGCAGCGCCCGCGCCTCGGGGCCGAGCGTGATTTCCTTGGCGGCGCGCGGATAGACGCCGCCGCCGCGGGAGAGCCGCGTCCTGGCGTAGTCCTGCCAGCTCGAGCGCGGCAGCTCGAACAGACGCCGGCGCTCCGCCAGGCTCGCTGCCGGATCCGGGCTCGGATCGATGAAAATGTCGCGGTGGTCGAAGGCGGCCACCAGCCGGATGGTCGGATCGAGCAGCATGCCGTTGCCGAACACGTCGCCCGACATGTCGCCGATGCCGGCCACGGTGAACGGGTGGGTGCGGATGTCGATGTCCATCTCGCGGAAATGGCGACGCACCGCCTCCCAGGCGCCGCGCGCCGTAATTCCCATCCGCTTGTGGTCGTAGCCGGCCGACCCGCCGGACGCGAAGGCATCGC
>JBEKZK010000075.1:0-11161 GCA_049509935.1 Xanthobacteraceae bacterium
CCGGTCGATGGATTGCGGGAGACCGGTTGCTACGGGTCGGTTGCCTCGGGTCGGTTTCCGTAGGACAACTGCCTCAGGTCAGCGATCCAAGCCGCGCGATTGGCGCGTGCATCGGCGAACGGATCCCAACAGCGACGATGCCCCGCCCGCGCGTCGGGACGTTATCGGGTGTAATTGGTTTTCATTACGAGAGATGCCAGATGTCCCCTCCGCAGGAAAAGCTCGCCCTGTTCATCGACGGCGCCAACCTCTACGCGACCGCCAAGACGCTCGGTTTCGACATCGACTACAAGCGGCTGCTGCGCGAGTTCCAGTCGCGTGGGTATCTGCTGCGGGCGTTCTACTACACGGCCGTGATCGAGGACCAGGAATACTCGTCGATCCGGCCGCTGATCGACTGGCTCGACTACAACGGGTACACGGTGGTCACCAAGGCCACCAAGGAGTTCATCGACCAGACCGGCCGCCGCAAGGTCAAGGGCAACATGGACATCGAGCTGGCGGTCGATGCCATGGAGATCGCCGAGCACATCGATCACATGGTGCTGTTTTCCGGCGACGGCGACTTCCGCTCGCTGGTCGAGGCGGTGCAGCGCCGCGGCGTGCGGGTGACCGTGGTGTCGACCGTGACCACGCAGCCGCCCATGGTGGCCGACGAGCTGCGCCGGCAGGCCGACATCTTCGTCGACATCGTCGAGCTGCAGCCCAAGGTCGGCCGCGATCCCTCCGAGCGGCTCGCCCGCGAGCCGCGGCACACGCCGCAGTTCCTGCAGCGCCCGGCGGCACCGCCGCGCGCTCCGGCGCCGAGCGACGAGGACGAGTTCGAGGACGACTGAGCTCTCGAGCCCCCGATGCCCGGCAGGCTTGCGCACGATCAGGCTGATGGCGGGGGTCCGTTCGGCCGTGCCGGCGAGGCGGACCCTGCCGGCGAGCCCGGGCGGGACTGCCCGCGGTGCCCGCGCCTGGCGGCGTTTCGCGCGGCCTGGCGCGAGCGCGAGCCCAGCTGGTTCAACGCCCCGGTCTCCTCGTTCGGCCCGCCCGACGCCCGGCTCGCGATCATCGGGCTGGCGCCCGGGCTGCGCGGCGCCAACCGCACCGGCCGGCCGTTCACCGGGGACTACGCCGGCGACCTGCTCTATGCGACGCTGATCGCCCACGGCTTCGCCCACGGGCACTATGCGGCGCGTCCCGACGACGGACTGACGCTGGTCGATTGCCGCATCGTCAACGCGGTGCGCTGCGTGCCGCCGGAGAACAAGCCGACGCCGAAGGAGATCGCGACCTGCCGGGAGTTCATGAAGGGCGACATCGCGCGCATGCGCCAACTCGCCGCGGTCGTGGCGCTGGGGCGGATCGCCCACGACAGCTTCGTCGCCGCGATGGGCGGCCGGCTGTCGGCGCATCCATTCCGCCACGGCGGCGTGCACACGCTCGGCAGCCTCGCGCTCTACGACAGCTATCACTGCTCGCGCTACAACACCAATACCGGCCGGCTGACAGAACAGATGTTCACCGCGGTGTTCGCGGCGGTGCGCGCCCGCCTCGACACACGGACGACGGAGGATAGACGACAGACGACAGAGGACAGCGGACAGACAGGTCAGTGACGTCATGAGGTCGCCGATCCGTCATCTGTCATCCGTCGTCTGTCCCCCGCCCTCTGGATCAGCCCTTCTCGCGCATCAGGCGGCCGCGCTCGCGCTCCCAGCTGCGCTTCTTATCGGTCTCGCGCTTGTCGTGCAGCTTCTTGCCGCGCGCGATCGCGATCTCGACCTTGGCGCGCCCCTTGGGATTGAAATAGAGCTTGAGCGGTACCAGCGTCATGCCCTCGCGCTCGACCGCGCCCATCAGCTTGTTGATCTCGCGCTTGTGCAGCAGCAGCTTGCGCGGCCGCTTCGGCGCGTGATTGAAGCGGCTGGCCTGCAGGTATTCGGGAATGTTCGAGTTGATCAGCCAGATCTCGCCGCCGCGGGTGTCGGCGTAGGATTCGGCGATCGTCGCCTTGCCGGCGCGCAGCGACTTGATCTCGGTGCCGGTCAGCGCAATGCCGGCCTCGTACACCTCGCCGATCGTGTAGTTGAACCGCGCCTTGCGATTGTCGGCGACGACCTTCAGTACGCGCTCGGTCTTTGCCGCCATCAGACTAAGAGCGCATTCGGCTCATCGTGAGCCGGCATCTGGTAGGGTGGGAAAAGGCGCTCTTCGCGCCGTGCCCACCGTCAGCGCCGATGGTGGGCACGCTTCGCTTTGCCCACCCTACAGTCGCTACAGTCGCCTGAGAGGAAAATGCGGTCATCAGTTGATCAGGCCGGCATGGACCATGGCGTCGCGCACCGCCGCGCGGGTCTTCACCCCCACCGGCACCATCGGCAGGCGCACGGTTTCGGCGCACTTGCCGAGCACCGACAGGGCATATTTGGCCGGCGCCGGGTTGGTCTCGACGAACAGGGCGGTGTGTAGCGGCATCAGCTTGTCCTGAAGCCCGAGCGCGGCCGCATAGTCGCCTTCCAGGCACGCGGTCTGGAACTGGGCGCACAGCCGCGGCGCCACGTTCGCGGTCACCGAGATGCAGCCGTGGCCGCCGTGGGCCATGAAGCCGAGCGCGGTGGCATCCTCGCCGGACAGCTGGTTGAACTCCGCCCCCATGGCCTGGCGCTGCTGCGACACCCGCACCATGTTGGCGGTCGCATCCTTGACGCCGGCGATGTTCTCGAGCTCGAACAGCCGCGCCATGGTGTCGACCGACATGTCGATCACCGAGCGCGGCGGGATGTTGTAGATGATGATCGGAATGCCGATCGCGTCGTTGATCGCCTTGAAGTGCTGGTACAGCCCCTCCTGGGTCGGCTTGTTGTAGTACGGCGTCACCACCAGGACCGCGTCGGCGCCGGCGGCTTCCGCATGGCGCGCCAGGGTGATCGCCTCGGCGGTGGAATTGGAGCCCGCTCCGGCGACCACCGGAACCCGCCCCTTGGCCTGGTCGATGCACCATCCGACCACCTGGTCGTGCTCGTCGTGGCTCAGCGTCGGGCTCTCGCCGGTGGTGCCGACGGGGACCAGGCCCTTGGTGCCCTCGGCGATCTGCCAGTCGACCAGGCCGCGAAATGCCGCCTCGTCGAGCGAGCCGTTGCGGAAGGGAGTCACCAGCGCGGTGAACGAACCCGCAAAACGCGTCCTGGCGGTCATGTCACGGTTCCTCGATACGAAGGTGCGCGCGGCCGCGGCAGGGCGCGGCGGCGTCATCCGCATCAATACCGGGTGGCGGCGCCCGATGAAAGCCCTCGCGGGAGGCCGGCGTGGCGAGCCACGGCCGCACTACAGCGCTTCCCGGTCATAGTGAACCACTCGTTGCGGCGCCTCGACCCGGGAAGCGCTGTAGATTCCCTTGTTGCGCATGTCCTTGATCGGCGAACCGGGTCCACTTCGCCGGGACATGCTGTAGACCGCCGGCGCCACGATATTAACAATTCGTCAACGACATCGCGCGACAAGGACATCAACGGAATTTCGCCGTAAAGTTCTGTGAGCAGCGCAGGGCCGAGACGCGTAGCGATTTCCCGGCACGGTGGTTGGATCCGGAGCGCCGTCCAGCACCGCACGGCGGCGAGCCATGATCTCTGCGGCATCACGCCCGGGTGCGCGCCGGGCCCGAGGCTGCCTTCCGCGTCGGTGGCTGAAGCTCGAGACGACTGAACTGGAACCAGGCGTGCAGACATCGACACGGCAGCGCAATGCCCCCCATTGGCTGGTCGGGATCGCGGCGATCGGGGTGATCGCGCTGCTCGGCGGCGACGTCGACGCCGCACCCGAGCGCACCAAGGCGGTGCCCGTCCCCAGGGCGCGACCCACCATGGCGGCGAGCGAGCCTGCGGCCGCCCCGGCCCGGCACAGCGTCCCGCTGGCAGCCGCCGCCAGCTCCTCGACCTCGTCGGCCGACCTCGGCGCGGTCAAGCAGGCGCTGGAGCGCATCCGCCGGCGCGCGTTCGCCGACGCGCTCGAGACCGAAAAGTCGATCCAGGATCCGGTGGCGCGAAAGCTCGTCGAATGGGCGTTCCTGCGCAGTGACGACGGCGGCGCCGATTTCGACCGCTATGTGGCGTTCATCGAGGCCAATCCGGGGTGGCCGAGCGTCGGCATGCTGCGGCGTCGCGCCGAGGATGCGCTGTGGCACGAGAACCGCAGCCCGGCGACCGTCCGCGCCTTCTTCGCCACCACCAAACCGACGACGCCGCGCGGCCGGTTCGCGCTGGCGCGGGCGCTGCTCGCCCAGGGCGACCGCACCGCCGCGCAGTTCTACGTGCGCGAGGCGTGGCGCATCGACGGCTTTGCCGAGGACCTCGAGGCACAGGCGCTCGACACCTTTCGCGAGCTGATCGGCGCCGCCGACCACCGGGCCCGCATGGACCGCCGCCTCTACGCCAACGACACCGAAGCGGCGATGCGGGCGGCGCACCGCCTGGGCGACACCGCGATCGCCGTCGCCCGGGCGCGAATCGCCAGCAACGCCAAGGCCGGCAACGCGCTGCAATTGCTCGACGCCGTCCCGGCCGACGCGCACGGCGATCCCGGCTACATGTTCAGCCGCATCCAGACGCTGCGCCGCCTCGATCGAATCGAGGAAGCCGCACGGCTGATGCTGACGGCGCCGCACGACGCGGAGGAGCTGCGCGATCTCGACGAGTGGTGGGTGGAGCGCCGGCTGCTCGCCCGCAAGCTGCTCGACCAGAACGACCCGCGCTCGGCCTATCAGGTGGCTCGCGACGCGGCGCCCCCGACCAAGGAGAACTACCGCGGAGAGCATCAGTTCACCGCCGGCTGGATCGCGCTGCGCTTCCTCGACGATCCGACGACGGCGCTCGGCCATTTCGTCCGGATCGGCCACGGCGTCTCCAACCCGATCACGCTGGCTCGCTCCGAGTACTGGCAGGCCCGCGCCCTCGAGCAGCTCGGCCGTCGCGACGAGGCACGCGCCCACCTGGAGGCGGCCGCCCGGTTCCCGACCGCCTATTACGGCCAGATCGCCCGCGCCAGGCTCGGCTGGGGCGAGATCACGCTGCGCCGGCCACCCGAGGCGACGCCTGCGCAACGCGCCTCCCTGATGGCGCTCGAAGTGGTGCGCGCGGTCGAGATGCTCTACGCCGTCAACGAGCGCGATCTCGTCATCCCGATCGTGGCCGACCTCGGCGAGCACGCGACCGACGTCGGCGCCCTGACGATGCTGGCCGAGATCACGGCGCAGCACGAGGACGCCCGCTGCATGCTGCTGATCGGCAAGGCGGCGCTGAGCCGCGGCTTCAGCCTCGACCACTACGCGTTTCCGACCGTCGGCGTGCCCTCCTTCGGGACGATCGGGCCCGAGCTCGACCGCAGCGTGGTGTACTCGATCGTCCGCCAGGAAAGCGCCTTCAACCCGCACGACGTCTCGACCGCCAACGCGCTCGGGCTGATGCAGGTCACGCCCGAAGCCGGCCGCTACGTGGCCAAGAAGTTCGGCGTCCATTTCGACCAGAAACGCCTGATGTCGGACCCGGCCTACAATACCCAGATGGGCGCCGGCGAGCTCGGCGACCTGCTGCAGGACTATCGCGGCTCGTATATCCTGGCGTTTGCCGGCTACAATGCGGGTCGCGGCCGCGTGCACGAATGGGTCGAGCGCTACGGCGACCCGCGCGATCCCAAGGTCGATCCGATCGACTGGGTGGAGCGCATTCCGTTCTCCGAGACCCGCAACTACGTGCAGCGCGTCATGGAAAACCTTCAGGTCTATCGGGTCCGGCTCGGCCACGGCAGCCGGCTGATGATCGAGGCCGACCTGCGCCGCGGCAGCATCGGGAACTGATCGGCGGCATGACGGACCTCACCGCGGACGAGGGTGGCGAGGCGGAGGACGGATTTGCCGGTGTCCACGTGACGGCGCCGGACGGCCTGAGGCTTTTCGTGCGCGACTACGGACCGCGCCTGGCGTCGGAGCTGCCGGTCGTCTGCCTGCCGGGCCTTGCCCGCAACGGCGCGGATTATCACGAGCTCGCCCGGGCGCTGGCGACCGACCCGGCTACGCCGCGCCGCGTCGTCGTCATCGACGGGCGTGGACGCGGACGCTCCGACTACGACCGCAATCCGGACAACTATGAGGAATCCGTCGATCTCGACGATCTGGTGGCCGTGCTCTCCGCGCTGGAGATCACGCCGGCGCTGTTCGTCGGGACCTCGCGCGGCGGCGTCGTGGTCATGCGGCTGGCGCCGGTGCGGCCGGCGGCGATCGCCGGGGTGGTGCTCAACGACGTCGGGCCGGTGATCGACGCGCAGGGCCTGATGCGGATCAAGAACTATCTCGGCAAGCTGCCGAAGCCGCGCAGCCTCGAGGAAGGCGCCGACATCCTCCGGCGCCTGGGCTCCGGTCAGTTTCCCAAGCTGACGGCCGAGGACTGGCTGCGCGAGGCGCGGCTCACCTGGAAGGCGACGGCGGCGGGCCTGGTGACCCGGTACGACCCGCGGCTCGCCAGGACCCTGGAAAAGCGCGACCTGGAGCGGCCGCTGGAACCTCTGTGGGGGCCGTTCGACGCGCTCGCCAAGACTCCGCTGATGGTGATCCGCGGCGCCAACTCCGACGTCCTGTCGCCCCGCACCGTCGAAGCGATGCGAGCCCGCCATCTCGACATCGATCTCGTCGAGGTGCCCGATCAGGGGCACGCGCCCCACCTGGTCGCGCCGGACATGATCCGCCGGATCGCCGGCTTCTTCGCGACCTGCGATTCGGGCGTGCGCCACTGAGCGGGCGGTCAGCCGACGTCGATCGCGGATCAGACGGTCACGGATAGAAATTTCGCTGGATGCGGAACATGCCGGTGAAGTTGCCTTCGTTGGCCGGGGTGTAGACGCCCGCCGCGCGCGTGCCAGCGCCGAGAAAATTGTAGCCGACCAGGTTGCCCATCTTGGTATCGATCTGCTGGTAGGCGACCTCGAGGCCGAGATCCAGGTTCTTGACCGGGTTCCAGATCGTGCGCGTGCCGACCTGCCAAGTGTCGAACGCGAAATTGCACGCCGCCTGCGCCGCCGCGTTGCCGCTGGTCGCCAAGGTCTTGCCGGTCGCCGCCACAACGAGACCATTGGTGGCGCTGGCGCACATGATGTTGTTCCCGGTCGAGCCCGGCTGCCACATCGTGTACGAGCCCCACACCGACGAGCGCAATGCGGGCGTCCAGTAATGCTCGAGCGCCGCGGTCACGTCCCAGGCCGTCGACAGCGCAATGCCGCCTTGCGCCTGGGTGCCGAACACGCCATCCAGCGCCCAGCCGGCGGCCACATTGGACCCGCTGAACCGCGCCATGGGGCCGTTGTAGCCCTCCAGCCAGCCGAAGCCGGTGTAGGCGCTGGCGCCCACGTCGTAAGTGCCTTCTACCCAGACCTTGTCGCCCGGCGCCCATGGCAGGTTCAGCTGAATGCCGCCGTTGACCGCCCAGCCCCAGGCGTCGGCAGGCGCGACACCGGTGTAGCTGAGGGCATTGCCGGTATTGGCACCGTAAAAGTTGCCGCGGACCTGGTGCAGCGCGCCTCCCACCTGAGCGGTGCCCCAGGCCTGATCGACCCGGATGTTGGCGACGATGTCGGGAAACTGCTGGGCCGCATAGTCGCCGACGTTGCATCCGACCGCGGCTGCGGTGGCGGTGTCGGTGGGACCGACGGCGGTGGCGCAGTTGCCGTAGTAGCCGAGCGGGGTCGTGCTCTGCGGCCCCGGATAGTTGCCGATCGCCAGGTTGTTGACCGAGGCCGCGTCCCACAGCGCGTTGCGGCGGACGGTATTGTCCTCGACCGACAGCGTGGCGGACAGGCCATTGCCGAACTGCGCCGTATAGGCGGCGAGATTGGTGCCGAAGTACGACGCCGTGTTCGACCCGGCCGCGGCGTAGCCGGCGGACCCGAGCGACCACTGATTGAAGAAGATGTCGAAGAACGAGATGCTCTTGCCGAAGGTGAAGCCGCCGAGCTGGATGAAGGCGCGCTCGGTGTAGTACGAGCCGTCGGCCTGGGTGCCGGGGGCGCCCGAGCTGAGCTCGAATCCGCCCCGGTAATAGGCCCGCAAGGTGCCGTACTCGGTCTGACTGCGGGTATCGAACGAGACGACCGCCCGCGTCTGCGTGGCGAAGTCGGACGACTGCGAGCGGGTATTGAGCGAGTTGGCGAACGGATTGTTGTTGGCGTTGTTGTTGAACTGGGTCTCGAACCGCACCCAGCCGCCGATCTTCAGGCAGGCATCGGTGCCCGGGATGTAGAAGAACCCCTCGCCGTAGAGACTGCAGATCTTCACGTATTCGACCGACGCGGCCTTGAGCGGAAGATCGGCGGCACGCGCTCCGGCGACCGCAGCGAGAGCCGCTGCGCTGCCGAGAAGCATGCGCTTCACCATCTTCATCGCGACCTCCAACCTCGGTGCCGTAGCAGGATACAGGCTCCGCCGGTTATTCCCAACCCCCCGGAAGGTTCCACGAGCTCCCCATCCGGGATTCACAACGCCGGCCCGGCGGTTTCCCGCTCGACCAGGCTCGGAATCCCGGACGGGGCGGCTCGGGAGTGCCCCCCTCCGTCCCCTACCCAACTTCAACCATTAGCATTTGAGGCGCAATCAAGAAGCGCTCGATTCATCGGCAGATCATGTCGTTTCCCAAAATCTGTTGCACAAATGGCACTCAGCCGGCTTGTCCTCGCAACGCCGACGTTGATTGAATATTATTGTTCAATTTCAATATGTTGAATACGTATCCTCGATCCGCCTCGACCCTTCCCGTGCCTGCCTCTGCCTCCCCCTGGGGAAGCGGAGCCGCGGCCGTCGGGCGCCCCGCCTGCCATGACGAAATGACGCAACCGTGAGGGTCTGACCGCGCGATTCGCCCAGCCGATCCTCGCCGTGTCACCGGCACTTTCGCCACGACGTGGGACGTCCATGCGGGGCTGCGGAATCCCGGGGACGCTTTGGTTCCCGGAATGTACGTCGAGGTGAAATTCGGGATAAACAGGCGGGGTAAACAGGGCGGTGCGGTTCGCACAACGGCCGCCGTGTCGTTCAGTCGTCGCGGTCGACGACAGTGGAGCTGCGAGGATGTTTCGATTGCCAGGGGCGATCGGAGCGTGGTGAAATTTGGAGCGGGCCTACAGGGCGGAGAACCGGTCGTGCCCGACTTCGGCAGTCAGACCGTTGCGGTGGGTCGAGACGTGAATGAGGAGCCCCCAAAACCGCGTCCTCGACATGATCGCTCTCTTCGCGCCGTTCTCATCGGGCTGGGACCTGTCTCATGACGTCGTCGCGCTCCTGGGCCGGCATGGTGGCTGCGGCCGCCTTGGCGGGCTGCACCCTGGGGCCCGACTATCAGACGCCGGCGATCGACACGCCGGGCGGGTTCGTCGCCGAGGCCACCGCGGGGTCGACGCGAGCCGGAGGCGGCGCCGTCGATCTGCGCCAGTGGTGGCGCTCCCTGCACGACAGGGAGCTCGATTCCCTCGTCGATCGGGCGCTCGCTTCCAATCTCGATCTCGAGATCGCGCTCACCCGCATCCTGGAGGCGCAAACGCGTATCGTCGTGACCGACGCCCAGGCCCTGCCGAAAGTTGCGGCGACCGGCGGGGGCGGCGGAGGCACCGGGACGGACGAGACCAAGGGACGCACGGATTCGGTATTTCGTTCGGCACAGAATTCCACCGGCCTGCAGTCCATCACCCAGTCCGGCGGGCTCGTCGCCGACTGGGAGCTCGACCTGTTCGGCAGAGTGAGGCGTCTGGTCGAGGCGGAGATCGCCGACGTCGAAGCGCTGAAGAATGCCCGCGACTGGATCTATGTGACGGTCGCCGCCGATGTGGCGGCCGCCTATCTCGACATGCGCTCGCTGCAAAGCGAGCTTGCCGTCCTCGGGCAGAACATCGAGGTGGCGAAGAACGCCGTTGCTCTGACCCAGTCGCGCTTCGACCGCGGCCTGACCAATGAGCTGGACGTCACGCTGGCGCAACGACAGTTGGCGACCCTGCAAGCCGTTCAGGAGCCGCTGAGGGCGCAGATCGAAGCGAGCCAGCACGCCATTGCGACCCTGCTGGGTCGATACCCCGAGGACATGGCCAGGGAGCTGGCGCGTCCGGGACCGGTCCCGCCGCTCCCGGCGCGCATTCCCATCGGGCTTCCGGCCGACCTGCTGCGCCGTCGCCCCGATATCCAGGAGATCGAGCGGCGGCTCGCCGCGGCCAATGCCCGGATCGGCGCGGCGATCGCCGAGCTGTTTCCGACCGTGGTGCTCACCGGCGCGGCGGGGCTGCAAGGCGGTCCGCGTTCGACGGCAGCCACTCCCTCCCCGCTGATCTGGTCGGTGGGGCCCGCCATAGCGGTTCCAATCCTGGATTTCGGCGCACTGGACGCGCAGATCGAGGCTGCGGATCTGCGCACCCAGGGACTCCTGCTGCTCTACCGACAGGCCATCCTGACGGCCGTGCAGCAGGTCGACGACGCCAGCGCCATCTATCACGCGCAAAGAGGGCGCGTGGCGAGCCTCGAACGCGCCGTGAGCGTCGCGCGCCAAGCCACCAGGATCGCGACCGAGCGCTATGACCGCGGCCTGACCGATTTCCTCAACGTCCTCGACGCCGAGCGCCAGCAATTCGACCTGGAAGAGAGCCGTGTCGCGGCGGGACAGGTCGCGGCCCGCGCCCTGGTCGCGCTGTTCAAGGCGCTCGGCGGCGGTTGGCCTCTGCACCAGACCCTCCCCACGATCCGACCGATGGACCCCGCCGCCATCGCGGCCGCCAAGTATCTGCTGACGCCGGGCAACAGCCGTTGAATCGGCCGCCATTGCCTACCTGGTGGTGCTCGAGGCGGGCCGGTCGCTCTTGGCGGTCGGCAGAATGCCGCCGTGGCCCGCCGCCACCGTCACCTTGTCGCCGCTCGCGATCTGATTGCTGATGTTGAGCACGACCCTATCGCCCTCCGCGATCCCCGACGCGATCTCGACGACATTGCCGTTGTCGCGGGCGATGCCGACGTCCTGAAACCTGACCGTCTCGCTGCCGTCGACGATTGCGACCTGCGGTCCGCCGGCACGGAATATCAGTGCGCTGGCGGGAACCTGCACGAAGCTCGTCGGCTTGAGGTGGAAGGCCACCTGAAGATACATGCCGGGAATGAGGG
>JBEKZK010000750.1:0-3198 GCA_049509935.1 Xanthobacteraceae bacterium
CACCTTGATCATCTGCTCCACCAGGTCGATTCCGGTGACCAGCTCGGTCACCGGATGCTCGACCTGCAGCCGGGTGTTCATCTCGAGAAAATAGAAGCTCTTGTCCTGGCCGACCACGAACTCGACGGTGCCGGCCGAGTCATAGCCGACCGCCTTGGCGAGCGCGACCGCCTGGCGGCCCATGCTGGCGCGCGTCGCCGCGTCGAGCAGCGGGCTCGGCGCCTCCTCGATGACCTTCTGATTGCGCCGCTGGATCGAGCACTCGCGCTCGCCGACGTAGATCACGTGGCCGTGCTTGTCGCCCAGCACCTGGATCTCGATGTGGCGTGGATCGATGATGAACTTCTCTACGAACACCCGATCGTCGCCGAACGAGGACTTGGCCTCCGACCTGGCGCGGGCGAAGCCCTCGGCCACCTCGTCCCTGCTGCGCGCGATCCGCATGCCCTTGCCGCCGCCGCCGGCCGAGGCCTTGATCATCACCGGGTAACCGATGTCGTCGGCGATCCGAACCGCGTGGTCCGGATCCTCGATCACGCCGAGAAAGCCCGGCACCGTCGAGACCTTGGCGCTCGCGGCCGCCTTCTTCGACTCGATCTTGTCGCCCATGGCGGCGATCGCGCCGGGGTTCGGCCCGATGAACGTGATGCCGGCCTGGGCCAGCGCCTCGGCGAAGGCCTCGCGCTCGGACAGAAACCCGTAGCCCGGGTGCACCGCGTCGGCGCCGCTTTCCCGGCACGCCGCAATCACCTTGTCGATCCTCAGATAGCTTTCGCTCGCCTGCGGCGGCCCGATATGTACGGCGCTGTCCGCCATCTCGACGTGCAGCGCGTCCTTGTCGGCGTCCGAATAGACTGCAACCGTCTCGATTCCGAGGCGCCGGGCCGTCTTGATGATTCGGCACGCGATCTCGCCGCGATTGGCGATCAAAATCCGCTTGAACATCAAACGCGCTCGTCCCCTGCGACCTGCACGCTTTGCGGTGCCGGCGCAAAAAAGTCAAATCTTTCAGGGGGAGGTTGCGCGATATCCCGGCGGCGCGTCGATCACCGGACTTCGAGGGCGCTGACGCCCGTCTGCGCCGGCTGTGGGGCGAAGCGCAAGGCGGCGGCCATGCCATCGGCACCGCCGCGCGCGGATTTCATCCGCGCGACCGGACGCGGCTATGCGGCGGAATCGAGCAGCGCTGCCAGCGAGGTTGTCATCGGGATGGCGCTGATGCCGGCGCCGACCAGAAGCGCCGCAATGGTGTCGAGTGGCCCACCGGCGCGCCGATTGCGGCGGACGTGCTGGTCGAGCCAGCCGGCGATCTCGCGATCGATGGCCTCGAATTCGCCCGGCGTCGCCCAGTCCGCAATCGCAGTCTTGCGAGCGAGCGCGGTCGCGCGCGGCGGAACCGCGTGACCCGCGGCCGACAGCACATGATGGGCGATCGCCTTGACGAACAGATCGTCGAAATGGCCGTTGTCCTCGCGCTCGAGTCCGGCTTCATGGATGTCGAACAGGATCTCGGCCTCCTCGCGCGTGACCGGCTTGCCCGCCTCGCCACCCGCTGCGATCAGGATCATCTCGCACATGGCGGCATCGGTCGCATCGATGGTGCGCGAGAAGTGCACGCGGCCCCGCGTGGTGGCGCCTTCGCCGGTCACCACACCGCGGCGGACCTCATCGAGGGCCAGCGCGCCGAGAGTCGTCGCCAGATGCGGAGCCTGGTCGATGGCCGCCACGATGTCCTGGAATTCGGCAGCTGCGCCGATGGCGCGATCGATGTCGATACTCATGATATTTTTCCCTATCCCCCGGGCCCATGCTCGGCGCCCCCCGGTTACCAATCTGTTAACGCTCGCCATCCCGGTGATTACGGACCCGCCGCCATCGCCCGCCATCGGGGGGCGGCCTCCTGACAGCCGAAGATGGCTTTGATCGGGCAACGTCGCGATGAGAACGCCGGCGACGACGCCACGTCCGCGGCACCATGTCGCTCAGCGGCCTAAGCACACGCCGGAAAAATATTCCATCTCGAGGCGCCGCAGCGGTTCGATTATTGCAGGAAACATCGAGCGTCCAGGCGAAATCGTGCCTTGTGCGTGAACAGCTGGTCTGTTCCTCGGACCGTGGGTATATGTTGCAAATCCAATGTTTTCAGGCGGTCGGCACCGATGCCGGATCGGCCTCAGCGAGGAGACTGACTATGACGCTGCAGATTGGTGATGTCGCGCCGGATTTCGAAGCCGAGACGACGGAAGGCCACATCCGGTTCCATGACTGGGTCGGCGATTCGTGGGCCGTGCTGTTCTCGCATCCCAAGGACTTCACTCCGGTCTGCACCACCGAGCTCGGCTACATGGCGCGCATCAAGCCGGAATTCGACAGGCGCCACACCAAGATCATCGGGCTCAGCGTCGATGCGCTGGACAACCACGCCAGGTGGGCGCACGACATCAAGGAGACGCAGGGCTTCGCGCCCAACTATCCGATCATCGGGGACGCCGACCTGAAGATCTCCAAGGCGTGGGGCATGCTGCCGGCGAGCACCAACGGCGATGCCGCGAAGCGCACCGCGGCGGACAACCAGACGGTCCGCAACGTCTTCGTCATCGGGCCGGACAAGAAGATCAAGCTGATCCTGGTCTATCCGATGACCACCGGCCGCAACTTCGACGAGGTGCTGCGCGTGCTCGACTCGCTGCAGCTGACCGCCAAGCACAAGGTCGCGACGCCGGTCAACTGGAAGCACGGCGAGGATGTGATCATCGCCGGGTCGGTGTCCGACGACGACGCCAAGAAGACCTACCCGCAGGGCTGGAAGGCGCCGCGGCCCTACATCCGGATCGTGCCGCAGCCGCGCACCTGAGCGCCATTCCTCGCTCCCGCCTCGCACCCGGGCGCGGCGCGCGCCGCGCCCGGAATTCCGCGCGGTCGAGCGCCGGGTTCCGGCGCACACGGTCCACTGGACTTCACCGGGGTCGAACGTTACTCTCGCGCGCGTTGCGCGGGCTGCCGATTGATCGGCCTGCCCGGTTGTCTTGGGGGGACAGCGGTGGCGGCTGACACCAGGCGTATCTTCAGGGCCGTCCTGATCAAGCCGTCGCATTACGACGCGGACGGCTACGTGATCCAGTGGTGGCGCTCGACCATCCCGTCGAACAGCCTGGCCAGCGTCTAGGGGCTGCTCGCCTCCTGCGCGCAGGATCGGGT
>JBEKZK010000751.1:0-3197 GCA_049509935.1 Xanthobacteraceae bacterium
ACCTCGTTGTCGGCCCAGAAGCAGCCGCTCCAGATCGGGAAGTTCACGTCGCCGCCCTCGAACTCGATCCACACATTGGCGTCGACCGGGGGCATGGCGTAGAAGCCGACCCCGGCGCCGGCATACGGCACGCAGGGCACGCACCAGTTCATCCTCATGGCGGGCACCGCCGCCACCTCGGCGAGGATCCGCCCCAGCATCAGCGGGTCGGCGTTGTCCAGCACCTTGCCCCGATACTTGCCGAAATAGCGCTGGTAGGGGGCGGCGATCGGATCCGTCGCGCTCGTGCCGGAGCAGTCGGTCATGGCCGGACCACCGGTATCGTCGACATCAGGCCCTCGCGCGCCAGCGCGAAGTGCTGGCGGTACTCGCCCCGGCTCAGCGTGTGCGTCACCTCGTTGATGGTGTACAGGCCGTCCAGGCTCGATCCGCAGCCGCGCACGCCGATGAGGCTCGCGACCTTCATGATCGAGCCGTAGCGCAGGGTGTCGACGTCGCCGCTGGCGGTGACCACGTGGTCGGTCGAGCGGTCGGTCATGCCCTGGGTGTAGGCCATCGCCGCCGCCGTCGTCATGCCCGGCGTGTTGACGATCCGGGTGTTGACCAGACGCGGAGAGAACTGCAGCGCCGGCTCGCGCGCCAGCGGAATGCGCAGGCTGGTGCTGGTGCTGATCGGGACGTCCTTCTCCGATTCGGCATCCTGGTCGATCCCCTTGAACAGGGTGGGCGCCTGGCTGTCGTAGCCGAAATCGATGGTGTCGACGTTGGTCGCCGGACCCATGTCGACGGTGAGCGCCGGCAGCGGTGCGCCGATCCGCGGCGGCGGTCCCCAATAGGCGGTGCTGAAGAGCGGCGCCGGCCCGGGCTGGACGAAGAAGACATTGCCGTGCAGGCCGGCGAGGTATTTGAGGTAGCAGAGGTCGGTGGCGTTCTGCTGCGGCACCTTCTCCAGCGGATCGCTGGCGAGCGAGCTGCTGGGCGGAATGATCCTGGGCACGACGCCGTAGCTCATGTATTTGGCGAGCACCAAGGCGACGATCTCGGGATGGCCGAGGCCGGGATATTCCGCCGTCACCCCGGTGCGGCCCATCTCGACGCTGATCTCCTGCCCGGTGACGCCGAGCGTCGCGGCGCCCGAGCCCTGGCGTCGCGGCAGCTCGACGCGGGCGATCAGGCCGTCCATCAGCACGTGGGGCCTGGCGCCGACATTGACCACGATCACCACCCGGTTGCCGGCGGCGAGCAAGCGGTCGATCAGCAGCGGGTAGTCGCGCAGGAACGCGCTGGTGCGGTCGGCCTTGAGCTCCAGTTGGAACCCGGACGGGCTGCCGTCGGCATGCGTCACCGTCACCTTGTCGAGCGCCTCGGTCACCGGCCGCGGCGCCGGCACCGGGATCTGCGGCCCGATCATCAGGGTGAGCGAAATGCCCGACAGGTCCATCCGCCCTCCTACCCCGGCATCGGGATCCGCAATCGGCGGCCCGGGATCGCCGTGAGGTCGAATGGGTTCATCGCGTTGTTGGCGTCGGCAATGCGCCAGAACTGCAGCGGGTCGCCCTGCAGGCGCGCCGACAGCAGGTCGAGCCGCTGGCCGAGCGTCACCGTCACCACCGACATCTCCGCGAGCTCGTCGCCCCGCGGCAGCAGCCGGCGCTTCAGGTAGGGGATGACATTGCCGTCGGCCGCCACCCAGGTGGCCTGCACGCTGCCGTCCCCCGCCACGAAGGTCGCGGACACGTCCTCGTCGGGCGGCGTGTAGGTCGCCTTGGCGCTGCGGTAGTAGCGGCTGTTGGCATCGATCATCGGGCACCTACCGCACGATGGCGGCGGCGCCGAGCGCGGCCGAGCGCGAGGTCACCGCGGTGCGGGCAATCGATTCGAGCCATTGCTGATAGGCCAGATACTGCTGATAGTCGCGGTTGCCGGAGGACAGATCCGAGTAGCTCAGCACCTGCATCTCCAGCGACACCGTGGCGCGGATCGGGTTGAGCGTGGCGTCGAACTCCTCCTCCGAGACGGTGTAGGTGGACAGCCGAACGGGCAGCACGCGGTGCTGTCCCCAGACGAACAGCAGGCGCGGCGCGGTGATCGGCGCGATCTCGATGGTGCCGAGCGACAGCAGCCTGGTGTTGCTGATCACCCGCGAGCTCGGGGGAAACACCAGCAGCTCGAGCGCCGCCAGCTGCGGCTGGATGCCGAGCGACTGCGCGTTGGCGGCGCCCGTTTCCAGGTCGTCGGTGGCGTCGATCTCGATCTCCACCGAGATCGTCTCGCTGGGCGCGCCGGTGATGCGCACCGCCTGCGAGCGGTCGCCGGCCTCGCCGCCGACCAGCAGCGGCTTGAGCGAGCGCTTGAGGGTCGCCGGATTGTACTGAAAATAGATGAAACGGGGGCTCGGCGCGCCCGTTTCGATCGAGGCCAGCGCACCCTTGACGATGCGCGGCCCGCGCGGTTTCGTCGGCATCGCGGACGCCCGTTCCGGTCTGTGGTTGCATGCTCGGGGGCCGGTCTCCCTTGCGGGAAGCCGTTAAGTCAGCCCTCGATGCCATCTTATTGCGGTAGAATAGATTGTCTACCGCCATCTTCGGTGTTGATCGGAAAGAATTGCGGCCGTAGCCTGATGGGGGCAGCACGCGGTGGCCGTGTGCCGTGTCGGACGACGCGAGCAGGCGTCATCGGCCAAGGTCTATCGGCGCAGGGGCTGTTGGCTTTGTTTGGTGCTCGCGGGAGTCCTGCGTTTTTCGCGGGCGTTCATCGGTGCGCCGAGAGCTGGACGGCACCGTCGATCGCCTGACCGAGGGATTGCCATGACGGCCCATGTCCCGGCTCGCCCGAAGCCTGTGCTCCGGACAGCCAAGCACGATCACGGCAGGATCGTTGAACCGGCCGCCGCGGTCGATGCTGACCAGCCCGCGCGCCGCGCGTCACCCGGCGCCGGACCGGCCCATCAGCTTCATGCGATCGGGCTCGACCCGCTTGAGCCGGCGGCCGATCGCGTGAGACGCGGGCTGACGGTCCGGGATCCGCAACGCGGACCCAGCCGCACCGGCCTGCCCGATCGCCTGAAGGCTGGCGTCGAAGCGCTGTCCGGCTTGTCGCTCGACGACGTGACGGTCCACTACGGTTCACCTGCGCCCGCGAAGTTGGAGGCATTGGCTTACACGATGGGGACGCACATCCATGTGGGACCGGGCCAG
>JBEKZK010000752.1:0-3190 GCA_049509935.1 Xanthobacteraceae bacterium
AAATTGAGAGGGTCGGAGCTGATTTGATAGGCAGCAGCCTGATCGTACGCTCGAGCGCGAACCGACAACTGCGGCGTAGGCGTCACGGAACGCAGCGGCGCCAAACAGCGGACCGCCGAACCGAGAGGGGCGGTGCCGGAAGCCGGACCTGTCCCCCTCGATCTTCGCCGACCGCCTCAGCGAACCATTGTCCTCTGGGCGGCCACGTTTTCGTACATCACGAGCACCCCGTCGTCGACCCACACGTATCGCACTTCATGCAGGTGCCGTTGCGCACCAGGGTGAAATTCCCGCACTCGCCGCAGGCCTCGCCCTCGTAGCCTTTGGCCTTGGCCTCGGCGCGCTTCTCGGCGGCCACGGCCTTGGCGTCGGTCCACGGCAGCTGGTCGAGCGCCTGGGCCGGGGACGGCCTCGGCTCGCTGTCCGCCTTCAGCGCATGGGTGCCGCGCGCGGTGCCGCCGGCGAAGGCGGTGACGTTGCCGTGCGGGGAGGGAGCGCGGCCGTCGCCGTTGCCGCGCGCATCGGCGCCGCCCGGCATCACCACCAGCTTGTCGGTGCGCGAGCGGGTCAGCCCGCGGGAGACATAGCGGGAGGAGGGGGACTTGCCTTCCTCGATGCCGCGGCCGAGCGCGTCGAAGCCGCCGGCTTCCGACGGGTCGACATGGGCGAGCTCGAAGCGGCTGAGGTAGCTCACCGCGAGCTCGCGGAACACGTAGTCGAGGATCGAGGTTGCGTACTTGATCGAGTCGTTGCCCTGCACCGGGCCGGCCGGCTCGAAGCGGGTGAACGTGAAGGCGTCGACGTACTCGTCGAGCGGCACCCCGTACTGCAGGCCGAGCGAGATCGCGATGGCGAAGTTGTTGAGGAGCGAGCGCAGCGCCGCGCCCTCCTTGTGCATGTCGATGAAGATCTCGCCGAGCCGGCCGTCGTCGTACTCGCCGGTGCGCAGATAGAGCTTGTGGCCGCCCACCACCGCCTTCTGGGTGTAGCCCTTGCGGCGGTCGGGCATGCGCTCGCGCTCGCGGATCACGGTGATGCGCTCGACCACCTTCTCCACCACCTTCTCGGCGAGCACCGAGGCGCGGGCCGCGGCCGGCTTGTCCAGGAAGGCCTCGATCTCGTCGTCGTCCTCGTCGTCGGCGATGAGCTGCGAGGACAGCGGCTGCGACAGCTTCGAGCCGTCGCGGTAGAGCGCATTGGCCTTCAGCCCGAGCTTCCACGACAGCAGATAGGCGTCCTTGCAGTCCTCGACGGTCGCCTCGTTCTGCATGTTGATGGTCTTCGAGATCGCGCCCGAGATGAATGGCTGCGCCGCCGCCATCATGCGGATGTGGCTCTCCACCGAGAGGAAGCGCTTGCCAGTGCGGCCGCACGGATTGGCGCAGTCGAACACCGGGTAGTGCTCGGGCCGCAGATGCGGCGCCCCTTCCACCGTCATGGCGCCGCAGGCGTGGATGTTCGCCGCCTCGACCTCGCGCCTGCCGTAGCCGAGGTGGGCGAGCAGATCGAAGGTCGGCAGCGCCAGGTCCTCCACCGCGATGCCGAGCGTGTCGCGGCAGAGCTCCTCGCCCAAGGTCCACCGGTTGAACACGAACTTGATGTCGAACGCGGTCGGCAGTGCGGCCTCCACCTTGGCGATCGCCTCCGGCGTGAATCCCTTGGCCTTCAGGGTCGTGTGGTTGATCGCGGGCGCGTTGGCGAGGCTGCCGTGACCGACCGCGTAGGCCTCGATCTCGGCGATCTCGGCCTCGGTGTAGCCGAGCGTGCGCAACGCCTCCGGCACCGCGCGGTTGATGATCTTGAAATAGCCGCCGCCGGCGAGCTTCTTGAACTTCACCAGCGCGAAGTCGGGCTCGATGCCGGTGGTGTCACAGTCCATCACCAGCCCGATGGTGCCGGTCGGCGCCACCACGGTCGACTGCGCGTTGCGGTAGCCGTGCGCCTCGCCGAGCTCGAGCGCCCGGTCCCAGGCGCGCCGGGCGTGCTCGATCAGAAGTGGGTCGGGGCAGGCGGCGTGGTCGAGCCGCACCGGCGGCGTCGCCAGCTTCTCGTAGCCGGTCTTCTCGCCGTGGGCGGCGCGGCGATGGTTGCGGATCACCCGGAGCATGTGGTCGCGGTTCTTCCGGTAGCCCGGGAACGGGCCGAGCAGCGCCGCCATCTCGGCCGATGTGGCGTAGGAGATGCCGGTCATGATGGCCGAGAGCGCGCCGCAGATGGCGCGGCCGGCATCCGAATCGTAGGGGATGCCCGACGACATCAGGAGGCCGCCGACATTGGCGTAGCCGAGGCCCAGGGTGCGGTACTCGTAGGAGAGCTGGGCGATCTGCCGGGAGGGAAACTGCGCCATCAGCACGGAGATTTCGAGCACCACGGTCCACAGCCGCACCGCGTGCTCGTAGCCCTCGATGTCGAAGATCTTCGTGATTGGGTCGCGGAACGCCAGCAGATTGAGCGAGGCGAGGTTGCACGCCGTGTCGTCGAGGAACATGTACTCCGAGCACGGATTGGAGGCGCGGATCGGGCCCGAGGCGGCGCAGGTGTGCCAGTCGTTCACCGTCGAATGGAACTGCAGGCCGGGATCGGCGCAGGCCCAGGCGGCGTGCCCGATCCTCTCCCACAGATCGCGGGCCTTCAGCGTCTTGGCGACCTTGCCGGGACGGGTGCGCCACAGCAGGTCCCAGTCGCCGTCGGCCTCCACCGCCTTCAGGAACTCGTCGGTGACGCGCACCGAATTGTTGGAGTTCTGGCCCGACACCGTCAGATAGGCGTCGGAATCCCAGTCGGTGTCGTAGACCGGGAAGTCGATGTCCTTGTAGCCCTGCCTGGCGAACTGGATGATGCGGCGGATCAGATTGTCCGGCACGGCGCTGCGCCGCGCCGCCTTGATCTCGCGGCGGAGCACCGGGTTCTTGTCGGCGTCGAAGCAGTCGTCGCCCGAGCCCTCGCAATTGACGCAAGCCTTGAGGATCGCGCGCAGGTGCTTCTGGTTGATCTTCGAGCCGGTGACCAGGCTCGCCACCTTCTGCTCCTCGATCACCTTCCAGTCGATGTACTGCTCGATGTCCGGATGGTCGACGTCGACCACCACCATCTTGGCGGCGCGGCGCGTGGTGCCGCCGGACTTGATGGCGCCCGCCGCGCGGTCGCCGATCTTCAGGAAGCTCATCAGGCCCGACGACTTGCCGCCGCC
>JBEKZK010000753.1:0-3188 GCA_049509935.1 Xanthobacteraceae bacterium
GTCTGGAGCCAGGCGCATCTGCAGCATGAGCGACGGCTCGAACTTCCTGGCCGCCGCATGGGCCTTCGCCTTCTCGAGCACGGCAGACAGCGCATTGAGCCCGATCTCGAGGACCGGCACGGTGGCTTGAGACATCGACATGAATGGGTCCTCGGGCGCGATGGATGGGGGCGCGGACCATGCCAGCTGCCGGACGGGAATTCAACCGACGCGACAGGGATTATCAGAGCTACTTCGCTGCGTCGGCCGGCGCGACCGGCTCCGACTGCAGCCCGGCTTTGTCGAAGGCGCGGCGGACCAGGCCCGACGCCTTCGCCCGTTCGAGGAAGGCGCTGACATAGGCGAGCGCCGCCGGGCGGTTCTTCGGCACTGCGATCGCGACGCCGGTGGTCTGCAGATGGCCGTCGAGGATCCGTGATCCGGGAATCTGCGCCTGGTAGGGGCCCAGCGAATCGCGCGACAGCGCAAGCGCGTCGACCCGGCCGCTGCGCAGCAACTCCATGGCGTCGCCGACCGAGGGCGCCGGCACGATGGTGGCCGACGTCAGGACCCGTCCGGCGCTGCGGATGGTCGTCGTGTTGGAGACGCCGGCGACCCGCACGCCGGGGCGATCGAGATCGCGGTTGGTCCGGAAGTCGGAGCTGCCGAGCACCAGGCACGTGCTCTCGACCATGAAGTAGGCGGGTCCGAAATCGACCCGCTTCCTGCGCTCGTCGTCGACCGGCATGAAGGCGACATCGATCGTTCCCTTTTCCAGGGCATCGGTCACCTCGCCCGAATTGGGAGCGACGAGGAATTCGACCGGCACGCCCAGCGAGCCGGCGAGCTCGTCGCCGATGTCGACGGTCACGCCGCGCGGCGTACCGTCGGCGTCCTTGATAACGAAGAATGCCGACGCCGTGGGTGCGAACACCACGCCGACCCTGAGCTTGCCGGTGGCGGCGAGCTCCCTGATGGCCGCACCGCCGTCGGCGGCTGCGCCGACAGCGAGCATCGCGGCAGTGAACAGGATGCCGCTGAAAACGATGTGTCCCATAAATCCCTCGTCTGAATCCCTCGTCGATTGTCCAATCAGATTGACGCTCGATCGCGACCGGCGCGCCGCCCAGACAGTCCTGACGCAGCACCTGGCAAGGGGCGCACCAGATTCGATGTTCGTCGCATATTCCTCCGGCGGCCCGCTGTCCACCATTCCTGACAGCGTTCTGTTGCGACGCATCAATTCCACGCATTGGCATTGATCGTTTGTTGCGCCCCCCGCGCCCTTGCGCATAGGATGTCGCCAACGTGGCATGCGACCGGCTGTCGGACCGCCGGCACGATCTCCGCACTCCTTTTGAGCGCACAGGGAGCAGCGACATGGCCGCCTATCGTATCCTGATCATGGGTGCTTCCTACGGTTCGCTGCTGGCGACCAAGCTGTTGTTCGGCGGGCACATGGTGAAGCTGGTTTGCCTGCCCGCCGAGGCGGAGGCGATCAACAAGGACGGCGTGCGGGTGCGTCTGCCGATCAAGGGGCGGAAGGATCCGGTCGAAATCGACTCGCGCCGGCTGCCCGGCAGCTTGTCGGCCGGTGGCCCCGGCGCCGTGAAGCCGGCCGACTACGATCTCGTTGCGCTGGCGATGCAGGAGCCGCAATACCGGAGCCCCGGCGTGCGTGAGCTTCTCGACGCGGTGGCGACCTCGAAGGTGCCCTGCATGTCGATCATGAACATGCCGCCGCTGCCCTATCTCAAGCGCATTCCCGGGCTCGCCACCGACGGGTTGAAGTCCTGCTACACCGACGCCACCGTCTGGCAGAATTTCGATCCCGCGCTGATGACCTTGTGCAGTCCGGACCCGCAGGCGTTCCGCCCGCCGGACGAGAAGATCAACGTGCTTCAGGTGACGCTGCCGACCAACTTCAAGGTGGCACGGTTCGACTCCGACGAGCACACCGCCATGCTGCGCCGGATGCAGGACGACATCGAGGCGGTCCGCTTCGATCCGGGCGACGGCAGCAGGATCGAGCTGCCGGTCAAGCTCAAGGTGCACGAGTCCATCTTCGTTCCGCTGGCCAAGTGGGCGATGTTGCTGACCGGCAATTATCGTTGCGTGCAGGCCGATGCGGCGCGCGCGATCGGGGATGCGGTGCACGGCGATATCGCCACGTCTCGGTCGGTCTATGACTGGGTGTGCGAGCTGTGCATCAGGCTCGGCGCGGCGCCGGACGATCTGGTGCCGTTCGAGAAATATGCCGCCGCCGCGCTCGGGCTGGTGCGGCCGTCGTCGGCTGCGCGCGCCCTGTTCGCCGGTGCGCCGCAGATCGAGCGGGTCGACCGGCTGGTGCAGAGCATCGCGGCGCAGAAAGGCATGCGCAACGCGGTCGTCGACGAGGTGGTCGCCCTGGTCGATGCCCGGCTCACGGCCAATCGCAGGGCTGCGGCGTGATGTCGGTCAGGAATCCCGCACGCGAGCGGCTGGTCAGCGGCGAGCTCGCGCTGGGCATCGGGCTGCACCATGCCCGAACGGTCGACATCGCGGCCGCCATGGCGAGCAGCGGGCTCGACTTCCTGTTCATCGATCTCGAGCACGGCACCATGCCGCTGGATACCGCCGTGCAGATCTCGCTGGCCGCCTTGACGGCGGGCATCTCGCCGATCGTGCGGGTGCCTGCCGGAGAGTACGCGCTGGCGACGCGGGCGCTCGACGGCGGCGCGCTCGGCATCACGGTGCCGCACGTCGACACCGCCGAAGAGGCGCGCGCCGTCGTCGATCACCTCAAATATCCGCCGCTCGGCCATCGCTCGGCGGCCGGCGGCATGCCCTATTTCGGCTTTCGCGCGGTGCCGATCGCGCAGGCGATGCGGACCATGAACGCCGAGACCCTCATCGTGGTGATGCTGGAGACGCCGAAGGCGATCGCCAATGCCGACGCGATCGCGGCGGTCCCCGGTGTCGACGTCCTTCTGATCGGCACCAACGATCTCATGATCGAGATGGGCCTGCCCGGCGAGTTCGCCCATGCCGAGGTGGCCGCCGCCTACGAGACCGTGATCGCCGCCTGTCGCCGGCACGGCAAGTGGCCGGGCATGGGTGGTGTCTACACCGACGATCTCATGGTCAAGTACGCCGCCATGGGCATGCGCATGATCATCGCGGGTAACGACCGCGCCATTTTGATGAACGGGGCCGCCCAGCGCGCCCGG
>JBEKZK010000754.1:0-3183 GCA_049509935.1 Xanthobacteraceae bacterium
CGTAGGTCCAGGCATGATACGGGCAGGTGAACCGGCGGGCGTCCTTGCCGCAGCCGTCGGCGAGCCGTGCGCCACGGTGGCGGCAGACATTGAGAAACGCGCGCAGCGTCCCGTCCTCGTGGCGAACCAGCAGGATCGGGACGCCCGAATAGTCGTGGGTCATGAAATCGCCGGCCGACGGCAGCAGGCAGCTCAATCCGATGTTCAGCGGACCGCCACTGAAAAACGACTCGCGCTCGCGCTCGAGTTGCCGCGGGCAGGTGTAGTCGCTCACCGGATTGCGGTAGACGGCGGGCGCCATCGCGGTGGTCTTGGTGTCGAGATAGCCGAGCAGCTTTCGCGCCTGTGCGACCTGATCCTCGTGCAGCATCGACCGTCCCTCCCGACGGCACCTCGTTTGGGCCGGGCGCCGAACTATTCGACGGTCATCATAGACGAATCAAAACGACGTTGAGAAGCCCCGCATATGGGTGACACCCTCTCCCTCCAGCGGTGCGCCGCCGGCGTCAGGTGCGCGATCCGGCGGCCTGCTCCATCAGCTCGATGAGTCGACCGAGCTTCTTGTCGATCTGGCCCAGATGGTATGCGGCGAATTCGTCGGCATACGCCGACCGCTCTTCCGCCCCTTGAGTCTGGTCGTGCCGGATCAGCGGCATGAAATCGGCTTGAAAGAATGTGTCGTATCGCCCGCGAATCGGATCCGCCGACATGTCGGTCTCCTCGGTGAGGTGCTGGTGAGGTGCGAGGGCATATTGAACGGAAAATGTGAACAAAGGCTTGGGTGCGGACCGAGCGGAATGTCGAGCGGCCTTGAAAGAACCATATTCCTGCCCTATATGCTGGGGTGGTAGGTCTTGCGAGCCGTCAGACCGCGTCTGGCTTGCCTTTCCTCTTCACCCACATCCCGGATCGCGTGGGGGTGTCCGCACCACCCCGCGACGATGCTCGCTAGACTGCGGCAGCGACCGGCTTTGCCCACCGCCCCGTGCCGACGACCGCGGCCGGGACGGGCGAGACATCATCGGAACGCGGGCGGGCAACCCGGCCAACAGAAGGAATGAGCCATTGCAGGTATTCGTCCGTGACAACAACGTCGACCAAGCCCTCAAGGCGCTGAAGAAGAAGCTGCAGCGGGAGGGTGTGTTTCGCGAGATGAAGCGCAGGAGATTCTACGAAAAGCCGTCGGAGCGGATCACCCGCGAAAAGGCCGAGGCGGTCCGCCGGAGACGCAAGCTGGCACGCAAGCAGGCCGTTCGCGAGGGACTCATTGCGGCGCCTAAGAAGAAGGAGCTCGGACCCGGCCGGCCGGGTGGTTTCCGCACGTCATCAGGCATGGACCGCTGACTGCCCGAGGACTTGTCCCGGGGGCCTGAGCCGGGGTTGCGCGCTTTCGCGGGCGGAGCGGCGGAGGCGCCGTTGCCCTGGCACAGGTCCTTCGCAGAGGGATTTCGGTCCGTTCGCACTGCAGCGCTTCCCGATCACGGCGAACCCCTCGCTGCCGCGCCGCGCCGGGACAGGCGCTACTGCTACCGGCACACCAGAACCGGGATCGTGCTGTGGCTGAGAACCTTGAGGGTCTCGCTGCCGAGAACGACCGCAGAAACGCCTCTTCTGCCATGCGACGCCATCACGATCAGGTCGCATCCCCTCTGGCCGGCCGCATCGATGATGGCTCGATTGTGCCTTGATTCACATCAACCGAGATCGAACGCGACGGTACCCACGGGCGTTGGGAACCCATCGCCCACTCGCGCATTGAACATCGCATGCCCGACTTTGCCATTGCACCGCCGCTGCACATTCGCGGCCACCCGAGCATGGTCATCCGCTCTGTCGATCAGGCGGCGGATTTCGTGCGCCGATCGCAGATGACCGAAAGGACACCCGCGATTCTGGGCCGACTGGAAAAGGTGCGAACCCCGAGGGACGCACAGCACGCCAGGAAAGAGCTCAGGGCCTGGCTCGCGGAGGAGCAGTTGTTGCTGGTCCCCCCCGATCCGATCTGAGCAGCCCGTGGCCGCGACATCGAACCGGCAGGCGACGTCGGTGCTGCTCCTGGGGGTCGCCGGTATCGCGGCATTTGCCGTCGGAGCGAGCCTCGCGAGGCAGCGGCCCACGCCGCCGGTGCCGCCGTACCCTGATCACGTCGAACCCCACGCGGTCCAGCTCGAACGGGCCAAGGAGCATGGGCGCGGCCGTCAGGCCCCCTCGCCGCGGCACATTCCATGGCGCGGCTGGAAGGACATTCTCTACCGGACTTTCGTCGGCATCACGTCGCACCGCCTCCTGGCATTGGCGGCGAGCGCGGTGTTCTTCGACATTCTTGCGGTCTTTCCGGCCATCGCCGCCCTGGTGTCGATCTATGGCCTGTTTGCCAGCGGCACGCAGATCCGTCACCACCTGGTGCTGCTCGCCACCATCGTCCCCTCGGCGGCAATCGACATTCTCGGCGATCAGATCGATCGCATTTCGGCACGCAGCGGCGGCACCCTGAGTGTGACGTTTCTGCTGAGCCTGGTGATCTCCATCTGGAGCGCGAATGCCGGCGTCAAGGCGATGTTCGATTCCCTGAACGTGATTTACGACGAGGAGGAGAAGCGCAGCTTTCTGCGCCTCAATGCGATCTCCCTGTTGTTCACCGTCTGCTTCCTGGTGTTCCTCCTCATCGCCCTCGCCGGCGTGGTGGCAGCGCCGCTGATCTTTGCGCGTTTCGGGGTCGCCCACGTCGGGGTCATGTCGATCGCGCTGTTGCGATGGCCGATCCTGTTCGTCCTCGTCGCGGCTGCCCTGTCCCTGCTCTATCGTTTCGGGCCGAGCCGGCGGCCCGCAAAATGGCGCTGGATCAGCGTCGGCAGTCTGGTCGGCACGCTGACCTGGCTGGTCGGCTCCGCCGGCTTCTCCTGGTATCTGAGCCATGTCGCCGACTACAACGCCACTTACGGATCCCTGGGCGCTGCCGTCGGCTTCATGACGTGGCTGTGGCTCTCCGCCATCGTGGTGCTGCTCAGCGCCCAACTGAACGCCGAGATCGAGCATCAGACAGCGCGGGACAGCACGGTCGGCTCGGGGGAGCGCCCGATCGGGCAGCGCCATGCCGTCATGGCCGACACGGTCGGCGCGGCGCAGGACTGAGGTGCGCCGCGTCACGATCGCGTCGCACGAGGCATCGTGCGCCGGTCGGGG
>JBEKZK010000755.1:0-3181 GCA_049509935.1 Xanthobacteraceae bacterium
CACCACCTGCCGTCCCACCTTGTCGCGCATGCTCGCCGTCCACTCCGCGTCGCCGCGACGGAGCACGACGAAACCGTACCGCGAGAACGCCGTGATGGCGCCCGTCACGCCGAATGAATTGATCGGCTCCGAGACGTGATCGATCGGGGCGGGTTTGTCCGGGTCGGGCTTTTTGAGCGGATCGAGCCTGGTCCCCCCGTTTCCGGCGACGATTTGCACCGGGACCTTGGCATCGTCGGGCGTGAACACTTCGAACATGTGCACGTCGCCGGACAGGATCAGCTTGATGTTCGGCTTGCCCGTTGACAGCCTGAGCCGCAGAGCGTCGACGGCGTTCTTCGTCGTCCCCTTCTCGCACCGTTGAACCGGGGGTGTCGGCGAGGCCGACGCTCCGCTCTCCTCCTCGGTGCCGCGAAACCACAGGGGCTGGTGCAGCGCCAACCAAATCTCGGTGTTCTCCGTGTCGATGTCGTCGAGCCATTTTTCGTAGGTGGTGCAGTGGTCCGCGATCTTGTAGCGATCGGCTTCATTCGCCGTATCGAAGACGATGAGCGCACGTCGGGCGCCGTCGGGCCCGCGGCCGATGGCGACGCCATAAGGTGGACGATCATCCTGGCACACGCCGTCCCAGGTCTGATTGGGCAGCGCGAAGAAGAACAGCCAGCCGGCGCCGGCCCGTTCGCAATTCTCGTGGTTGCCGCGCAGGATGATCCACGGAGCCGCCAGCAACAGCGGGGTCGCCGGCTTGAAGAACTCCTCTTCCCAGGTTGCCCAGTTGTCGCCGAACGGGCTGCCGCTGCATCCGGGATCCGCGTCCGCGCACGGCTTCTCCCGATAGTGAAAATCGCCCACGTGAATGATGATCGGACGCGCGCCCGGCGTCGTCGTCGCGCTCGCCGCACTCACCGCGACCGCGCCCAACGGCCAGTCGACGCCGCTGTGGCAGCGTTGCGGCCTGTCGTAGTGCACGAGACGGCATCCGGTGTCGCCGATCAGCACGATGTCGTTCGCCTCCGCCGGCCTGAGCGGCAGGCGACGCGGCCCGACCCGGGCATCGCCGGCGTCGTCGAGCTCGGCCTCGCAGAGCAGGATCGGATAGGCGGAGGCGACCCGTGGCGCGCGGCGCTTCATGGCGACGTCACCGGCGCTCAGCGCAATGACGGGACAGCGATCGCCGTCGGTGACGATGGCGCGTACCAGTCTGCCGCCGCTTTCCCCGCCGCGATCCGCCAGCATCTGGACCCAGATGTATTTTGCCTCGCCGCGATGCGCCCGCCATCCGCCGGCGAACGTCAGGCCGGCATAGACGAGGGCGCCCATGGCGGCGACGAGGACGAGGAGGATCAACAGCCGGACACGAGACCCGGCGAGCTGGCTGCGGACGAGAAAATGCCGGTCCCCGGCTTCGAATTGCGACCCACGCCCGGTCATGACGGCATCCGGCCGCCGGGCCGCCCCAGACCGGTGAAGTGGTCATTCAGGTGCGAGATGCTATTCTTGAACTCGATGGACCATTCGTTGGTCTCCTGATCGACGATGGCGAGCAGCACGTCGCACAGCGCCCACACTGCAAGGATTGGATCCGTCTCGGGCTTGCTGCGATCGGGACGGGATGGGGCGGCGGGATCGTCCGCCGGGGTCACGTCACCGGTCCCGGGGCTCGCCAGGGCCACCCCGGCTTCAGCGGGCGGCGGCGGTTTCGCGGCCGGCTGAACCTCGCTGGAGGCGACTTTGCGAGCCGCATCGCGCGCCCAGCAGTTCCATTTGAGCTCGAATTCCAGGAGCGCCTTGTGGGCGCGCATGGCGGCGCTCATGTAGCGCATCCATCCGCTGGAAAATCCCACCAGGCGATCGATCAGATTGAGGCCGGCCGCGATGCCGATAAAGACGAGTGCCGCCTCCGCCGCGAAGCCCGCCAGATCCCCGGTGAGCTGCGGGCAGACGGCTCTGACCAGGTCGCTCACCCAGTCCGGGCACAACACCCGCAACAGCGGGATCAGGATGCCGAATATCGCGAACAGAAAAATGAGAAACCGCAGGATGATCGACCAGAACCGCTTCCAATGACGCTTGCGGACGTACCAGTCGATCACGCTGTTGGCCAAGGCCACGGCGTAGTCGTGAAGGATCCTCAGGCTTTCGGTGTCACGGTTCCAGTCGAGCTGGGGAAACGGGACCGCCATGGCGAGCTGGCGATGCCGCGCGATCTGCAACCCCTCCTCACCGCTGTGCTGCTGCGGTCCCACCACCCAGCTCGCCAGCCACACCCAGAGCGCGCGCAGGCTCATGACGCTTGGCCCCGCAGGAATAATACCTCTAGTTGAGCATATCATGCAACCGATGGCAAGGCCCGGCGACGTCGAACGCGGGCGCGTTTGTTTAGCTTGACATGTTTAGTTTACCGTGTTTCACTAAACACACTCGTCCGATACGGCACCCGAAGATTCCGTCGGGCGGGGGAAACGCAGTCACGAGCTCATCGCGCTAGCCGACGCCCGCCAGCCAATGGCGGCGCAACACGGACGGGTCGTGCCCGGCCGCGAACGCGATGGCGCAACCTTCCGGAGGAATTCCGCATGAACAAGCTGTTGGCCGGCGCCGCGGCGCTCGCCAGTGCTCTGATCGTCGCGCCGGTCGCGCCCGCACACGCCCAGTCGAAGCAGATCACGCTGTGCTGGGCGGCGTGGGACCCGGCCAATGCCCTGGTCGAGCTGTCGAAGGACTTCACCACCAAGACCGGCATCCAGATGAAGTTCGAGTTCGTGCCGTGGCCGAACTTCGCCGACCGCTTCCTCAACGAGCTCAACTCCAAGGGCAAGCTGTGCGATCTCATGATCGGCGACAGCCAGTGGATCGGCGGCGCCGCCGAGAACGGCCAGTACGTCAAGCTCAACGACTTCTTCGCCAAGGAAGGCATCAAGATGGATGACTTCATGCCGGCGACGGTGCTGGGCTATTCCGAATGGCCGAAGGGCACGCCGAACTACTGGGCGCTGCCGGCGATGGGCGATGCCAACGCCTGGACCTATCGCAAGGACTGGTTCTCGCGGCCCGAGATCCAGGCCGAGTTCAAGAAGAAGCACGGTCGCGAGCTGGCGCCGCCGAAGACGCAGACCGAGCTCAAGGAGATCGCCGAGTTCTTCCAGGGCCGCGAGATCGACGGCAAGAAGGTTTACGGCGC
>JBEKZK010000756.1:0-3177 GCA_049509935.1 Xanthobacteraceae bacterium
CCCAAATAATCGGAAAATTCGCGTCCCCGGCGCCGGCCCATCGCGACCACGAGACATCCCGCCCGACCGTCCCGGCCTCGCGGTCGCGTCCGCGTGGACGGCAACAATGGCGGACCGCGCCGCGGTGGATCCAGGCGACCGTCGGGAATCGCGCGGCTGCGGATCGAAGCGCCCGGCGTGTGCGCTCCCCGACGACATCGCCGACAAGCGCGCGGCGGTGGACGCGCAGGTCGTCACGCCCGGGAAACGGGTTGCCAAACGGTTAACAGCTAAAAATATTTGCTCCGATATGGTTAACGTCGGCCTTCGGCACCCCCCACGCCGTCGCCGGGTCCGCCGTTCCGCCGAATTCCCCGGATTGCCTCGAACCTCGGGGGCATGGCGCCGGGCTGTGGCGGGACATCGACCGGCGCGAGACGGTCGCGAACGACGCCCGGGCGCCGGGGCGGCGTCGCACTTTGGTCGCAGTTTCTCCCGATCTATTTGCTGAATGATCAAGTGAGGAGGATCAGATGAGCTTTTCCGCACTTGCGGGCTTGCCGCAGAGGCGCCGGCTTGCCGGACCACGGCGCTTCCCGGTCATATTGAACCACTTGTTGCGGCACCTCGCCCCGGGAAGCGCTGTAGATGGGAGCTTCAAATCCGCCGCACTGGCGACGGCACTCGGCGTGCTGGTCCTGATGTCCTGGCCCATCATGCCGGCCCGCGGCGGCGACCTCTACTATCCGGATCGGTACGGGCCGTATCGGTATTCCGAAACCTACGACCGGCCGTATCGACCTCGGGTTCGCTGCTACGCGTGCGGCTGCAGCCTCTCTTGCGGCACTCCACACTATCATCGCCGCTCGGTCTTCGTGGACCGCGGGTACGGGGTCGAGCGTCGCTACGTCGAGCGCCGCTATATCGAGCGGGAATTTGTCGAGAGGCGCTACCGTGCGTCGTCGCGCGCCTATCATCGCCCACGTTCGTATGCGGACGATTTCGATGACGTGCCGCGGCCGCCGGCGCTGATACCGGAGCGCCCGGCGTCCTATTATTACGATGATCAATAGCTATTTGGAGCCAGCGAGCATCACGTAGGCGCCGATCACCACCCAGAACGCATAATTGCTGAAGAAGGGGATTTCGATGAACACCCCGACGATCGCAAGTCCCACGAGCACCAGCGAAATCATGAAGATAAGATTGAGACTCAACGCGACTCTCCCATGCTCCCGCTCGCGACACGTCGGAATTCCCTTGTGCGCCAGAGGCGTCGGTGATTCGGGCATTTTTGCGGGTGCTTGATGGGAAATTCGTGGAGCCGGTTGTTTCCCGCCGAAATTTCGCCCGCTGCGGCCGGGTGACGGCTCCGGCCCGTGGCGAGAGCAATCCCGCATGAGCCCGCCCCGCATCGCGGGGAATTCTCTGGCGACGGATTTCCTTCCCGGTCCCGGCGACACCCACGAGCCCCAGGCACGGACACGACCGCGCGCCAAAACAGATGGGCGAATGTTTTTTCAAGCCATGGTTAATTGCTGACGGTTCGGTCGTTTGCAGCGCCTCGGCGGCGCCGCGCCCCGGGTGACGCGGCCACTGCCTGAACGCCTCGCCGCAAATGCGCCCCGATCATGGCGCCAACAGAGCAGCGTTGCGGGGGCATGATCCGTGGGTCCAGTTGTCAGCATCTGGAGTATGCCATGCGTCGCCTAGCGGCAGTCGTCGTATCCGCTGTCATGCTTGTCGTCTGGTCGGAGGGCGCCGAGGCCAAGCTCGAGGTGGTGGTCGACAAGTCCACTCAGCAGATGCAGGTCGTGATCGACGGGACCGTGCGCCATGTCTGGAACGTCTCGACCGGGCGCGACCGTCACACTACTCCCAACGGCATCTATGCGCCGGAACGGATGGCGCGAAACTGGCGCTCCAGCGCCTACTATCGATCGCCGATGCCGTATTCGATCTTCTTCCACAACGGCTATGCGATCCATGGAAGCTATGCGATCTCACAACTGGGCGGTCCGGCCTCGCATGGCTGCGTGCGTCTGCATCCCTTCCACGCCGCGATGCTGTTCGCATTGGTGGAGCGGGAAGGACCGGAAAATACCACGATCGTGGTGCGTGGAGACGATCCGCCGCGTTCACCGGCGATGGCCGGCCGCGACATGGATCAACTGGTCGGGTCGGTCGTCGAGGAACCCGAGCACCTCGGGGGCGCGCCGGGATCTCCCGACCCTGCAGGCAGGCCGCGTCCTGCCGGCCGTGAAGTCGCGCTCGTCGATCGCCGCGACGATCCGGCCGAGGCGAGGCTTCCGCGCCTGCCGCCGTCCAGGCAGATCGAACCAGACGGGGCCATTGCGGGGCGGGGACGGCTGTCCGCGGCGGAGCCGGCGCGCCCGCCGCATCACGTCGCGGCCGAGCGGGCCGTCGCTCGCAGCAATCCGGATCTCGATGCACCCCCGCAGGGCGAGCAGCCCCGCTCCGGCTACAAGCTGTTGCCAAAATCATACTGGTACGGAGCCGCATGGCGGTGGCGATAGGGCTTGTCCGCGGTCGGCAACCGCGCACCCGCGGACCATTTCGAGCCGCGACGTGGCCACGTGGGTCCTCGGGCGGGCGGGTCGCGGCGAGCCGCGGCGTCTGTCGCCGGAGGCTGCGCGGCCGTGCCGGCGAACGGCGGACTGGTAGACCTGGCGTTGGCACATGTGGGCCTGGTGGTTCGAAGTGAGCGCCGCCATCGTGGGCACCTCGATCGTGCTCACGCTCATGATCAGTCAGCTGGCGCCGGCGCCGGCGCGACGCGATGCCATGGGGGAAGATGATCGCTCGCTCTCGGCAAGAGAGTCGCGCGCGCGGCTGCGAGGCGCCGTCTCGCGCGTTCCCCGGGACGTCATTTCGATCTTCGTGATCGTGCTGCTGGGCATCCTGGTATTCGTGACGGTCTCCAGGGTCCTGTTCCACTCCGGCGCGACATCGACCGCCCGCAGCGGCCTTCGCGGCACCGACTCGGCAACCGCGGCGACGCTCGCCAGAGCCCTCAAGATTCCCAAGCTCCCCGATTCGGCTTTTGCGCTGCTGCCCCGGGACTTCAGCATCAATCATCCGCCGTGGTGCCGGGCCTGCCGTCGCCCGGACCCACCTCGTCGCACCGAGTGAACAGGCGAACGAACGACGGTGAATTGCTGCTGGCCGGCGCCAGTG
>JBEKZK010000757.1:0-3172 GCA_049509935.1 Xanthobacteraceae bacterium
GGCGGTCGCCAAGGGCGTGATCGACGACACCGCCCGCCTCACCGACCAGGAAGCCATCAACCTGATCTTCCACCCCGGGTTCTCGACCGCGCTGGAGATCTCCGACCTGTCCGGCCGCGGCGTCGGCATGGATGTCGTCCTGACGACGATCCAGAAGCTCGGCGGCCGGGTGAACGTCACCTCCCGGCTCGGCGAGGGGACCGAGGTGCAGCTGTCGCTGCCGCTCAGCATGGCGGTCACCCGCATCGTGATGGTGGAAGCCTGCGACAGCCTCTACGGCGTGCCGATGGATGTTATCGTGGAGACGGTGCGGGTGCCCGCCAGCCGCATCCGCACCATCAAGACGGCGGAGACGTTCGTTCTGCGCGACACCATCATTCCGCTCGTCCGCATGGCGAAGCTGCTGCAGCTCCCTGTCGCGGCGCCCGACGCCGAGGCCGAGGAGGCGGTCCTGGTCTGCCGCGTCAACGGCAACCATGTCGGCGTCATCATCGACGATTTCCGCGAGGGCATGGACGTCATCCTCAAGCCGCTCGACGGCATCCTGACCGGCACCCGCGGCTATTCCGGCACCGCGCTGCTCGGAGACGGCCGCGTTCTTCTCGTGCTCGATCTGAAGGAGCTCCTCTGATGCCGCTGCGCTACGAGAAAGACACCGTTCATTTCGAGGACCACTGCACCGTCGAGGAGGCCCTCGGGCTGGTGGAATTCTTCGCCGGGTCGAAGGCCGTGACCGTGGTGTTGCGCGACTGCGCGAGCCTTCACACGGCGCTCGTCCAGGTCCTTGCCGCCGCCGGTCCCGAGCGGGTCGTGCCGCCGGCCGACGAGATCCTCCGCCGGATCATCATGCCGTTCCTCGTCGCCGCCGGTGTCGCCGTCTCGACCACGCCGGCCACCACGCCGGCATCGGCGGCCGCATGACGGCGGTGCTCGCCATCTCCAACCGCAAGGGAGGCAGCGGCAAGACCACGACGGCCGTCAATCTTGCGGCCGAATGGGGAGGGCGCGGCCTGCGCACCCTCCTGATCGATCTCGACACCCAGGGCCATGCCGGGCTCGGCTTCGGCGTGGTCGCCCGCAAGGGGGAGCCGACCGCCCATCATGTCTTCACCGTGCCCGACTTCGACCTCGAGCATGCAATCCGCGAGACCGGCTCGGTCAACGTCTGGCTAGCTCCGGCCGATCAGCTGTTCGACGGGACCGCGGTCGACAGCAGTTCGACCGCGCTCGCCCGCCGCCTGCGCGACCCGGCGATCACCGCGCGGTTCGACCTCATCCTGCTCGATACGCCGCCGTCGCTCGACCTGCTCCTGGTGAACGCGCTCGCGGCTGCCGACGGAGTTCTCGTCCCGATGATTCCGCACGGCCTGTCGGCCGAAGGCGTGAAACAGCTGACGAGGCTGTTCTTCCGCATCGCCACGACGGTCAATCGCGATCTCAAGCTGATCGGGATTCTGCCCGTCATGCTCAACCCCCACACCAATCACCACCGTGACGTGATGGCGGGCGTGTCGCACCAGTATGGCGCCGAGCGCGTGCTGCGCGGCATCAGGACCGACATCCACCTCGCCGAAGCGTTTTCCGCGCGCCAGCCCATTCGCGCCTATGCGCCGCGCAGCCGCGGCGCGCTCGACTATCAGTCGCTGGTGGAGGAGCTGACCTCGCTCGGTTGCCCGCCGAGCCGATCAGGCCGCGCTCGCGCAGGAGCTATCCCGTAGCCCGCCTCGAGGGCGTTCACGCTATCGAGCGAAGCAAAAAGCGGGAACGGCCCGGCAATGCGGCACTGCCGATCCCGGATTTCGCTTCGCGCCAAGCGGGCTACAAACAAATAAAATGGCTCTCGATCGAAATTCAAATGATGAGATTTCAATATTTCGTACGTACAAGACCCTAACGGGTTCTACGTTGCGACGTGCAAGCTCTCGCCTCTTTTCCGATCCACTAAAGATTTATTTCATGATTTACGCCGATTGTCGGTGGATATAGGAAGGCTCAGCCGCGCTTAGACTGTCTGAATTTGGCGCTCCTCGTTCGCCATGAGACCACCCTTGATTCGCCGACGAGGCGGGCCGAGGCCACTCCCGCGCTCGAAACCGCATGCCGAATGGAGATCCAAATCATGTCAACGATCCTCGTCCTCGACGACTCGCCCACGATGCTCATGAGCCTGACGCGGATCCTGAAGAATGCCGGCTACGACGTCGTCAGCGGGGCCAATGGCAAGGAAGGCGTGACCAAGCTGGCCGGCGGCCTGAAGCCGGCCGTCATCGTCACTGATCTCAACATGCCGGAGATGGACGGCCTGACGTTCATCAAGGAGGCCAGGAAGGGCGCCGCCACCCGGTTCACCCCGATCATCGTGCTGACCACCGAGTCGGGCGCGCAGAAGCGGGACGAGGTCAAGGCGGCCGGTGCCACCGGCTGGCTCACCAAGCCGACCGAGCCCGCGGTGCTGCTGTCGACGCTCAAGCAGCTCCTGCCGTCGTCGAAGTGATGAGCGCGGCTGTGCGGGCTACTTCCGATACCAGTGAACGCCTGGTCTGCGCCGTGCTGGCGGGGCAGGTCGCGGCGCTCCGTGATTGCATCGACACCGGCGCGACGGTCGACCTCCTGTGGCGGACCACGGACGTGCTGTCGCAACTGTCGGGCCTGGTGCTCGAGCTGTCGCGGCGCCATCCCGGCTCAGGTCCGGACGAGCAATGCGCCGCCGCCGTCGCGGCCGAGGCCGATATCAGCCGATCGCTCACCGAGCTGGCCTTCGTGCAGGCCCAGCACCACGACTTCGCGCGGCAGATGGCCGACTGTGTGGTCACCGCCCTCGGGCGGCTGGCAACCGACGCGCCCTCCGGCGCCCGCCTGTCGCCTCACGATCTGCTCGCGCTGTACGTCAGCGAGGACCAACGCAAGGTGCACGATGCGGTCGCGCGCCAGTTCGCCATCGACGCATTGTCGGGCCCGCCGCAGAGGCCGCAGTCGGCAAGGAACGGCAGATGACCATCGCGCTGCCGGCATCGAGCTCGCGAGGCGCCCGGGTGCCCTGGGCGACGTTCGTGCCCGCGCTCGCGACCGGTGCCTGTGGCCTCGCCATCATGGCGTGGCCGGACACGCCAGACCTGGTGCGTCTGCTCGGCGCAGCGGTCGGCGGACTGTCGCTGTTTGCCGTGCTCGCCGG
>JBEKZK010000758.1:0-3171 GCA_049509935.1 Xanthobacteraceae bacterium
ATCCCGATTACCGGGCGAACGAGATCGCCTATCTGTTGGAGAACTCCGCCGTCGACCTCGCGGTGGTCGCGGGCGAGCGCCGCGAGCAGCTGATCGCCGGCATGGCGGCGGCGTCCCATCGCGCCCCGGTCGTGGTCTTCGATGCGCTCGGCGACCTGGCGCGGCCGGCCCGGCCGGCGGGCGGCGGCGAACCTTCCGCCGACACCGAGGCGAGCGTGCTCTACACCTCGGGCACCACCGGCCGGCCCAAGGGCTGCGTGCTGTCGCACGGCTATGAGCTCGCGGCGGGCGCCTGGTACGCGACGCGCGGCGGCCTCGCCACGTTCCGCGAGGGCGAGGAGCGGCTGTACAATCCGCTGCCGCTCTATCACGTCAACTCCTCGATCGTGTCGTTCTACGGCGTCATGCTCACCGGCGGCTGCCAGATCCAGCCCGACCGATTCCATCCGCAGCTGTGGTGGCGCGAGGTGCGGCAGACGCGCGCCACCATCGTGCACTATCTCGGCATCATCGTGCCGCTGCTGCTCGGCCGGCCGCCCGACGAGGACGAGCGCCGCCACACGGTGCGCTTCGCCATCGGCGCCGGCGCCGAGCCGCAGCTGCACGCGGCGTTCGAACAACGCTTCGGCTTTCCGCTGATCGAGGTCTGGGGCATGACCGAGATGGTGCGCGTCCTCATCGACAACGTGGCGCCGCGCCAGGTCGGCACCCGTGCCTTCGGCCGCGCCGTGCCCGGCATCGAGGTGCGCGTGGTCGACGACAGCGACGCCGACCAGCCCGATGGCGTGCCCGGCGAGATGGTGATCCGCCATTCCGCCTCAACGCCGCGCCGGCACTTCTTCTCCGGCTATCTCGGCGATAAGGCGGCGACCGAGGCGGCCTGGCGCGGCGGCTGGTTCCACACCGGCGACACGGTGTGGCGCGGCGCCGACGGCATGCTGCACTTCGTCGACCGCAAGAAGAACATCATCCGCCGCTCCGGCGAGAACATCGCCGCCGCCGAGATCGAGGCGCTGCTGCTCACCCATCCGGACGTCCAGCAGGCCGCCGTTCTCGCCGTCCCCGACGAGGTGCGCGAGGAGGAGGTGCTGGCCTGCGTCGTGCTCAACAAGGAGCGGCCGCTGCGCGAGGCTGCCGACGCGCTGTTTGCATGGTGCTTCGAGCGGCTCGCCTATTTCAAGGCGCCGGGCTGGATCTGGTTCGCCGACACGCTGCCCACCACCGGCACCCAGAAGATCCAGAAGCACCAGATTTTTGCCCCCGGAACCGATCCGCGGACGGTGCCCGGCATGTTCGATTTCCGCCAGTCCAAGAAGCGCGACCGCCGATGACCGACGACGAGCAGACATTCGGCCGCAGCGACGACGAGCTCGCCGCCATGCCGCTCACGTTCCGCGACGGCCTGTTCGCCGGCGAGGTCGCGCTGGTGTCGGGCGGCGGCCGCGGCCTCGGCAAGGCAATCGCCTGGCAGCTTGCGCGGCTCGGCGCGAAGATCGCGATCTGCGGCCGCGACGGCGCGCGGCTCGAGGCAGTGGCCGAGAAGATCCGCGCCACCGGCGCCGAGGTGCTGACGCATCCGATGTCGATCCGCGATCCCGACGCGGTGACGAGACTGATCGACGCGGTGTGGGACAAATTCGGCGCCCTCGATGTGCTGGTCAACAATGCGGGCGGCCAGTTCCCGCAGAGCGCCATCGATTTCTCCGTCAAGGGCTGGAACGCCGTCGTCGACACCAATCTCAACGGCACCTGGTACATGATGCAGGCGGCTGCCCGGCGCTGGCGCGACGCCGGCCGCCCCGGCCGCATCGTCAACATCGTGGCGGTGGTCTGGCGCGGCATGCCGGGCGTGGCGCACACCTGCGCGGCGCGTGCCGGCGTGATCTATCTGTCGAAGACGCTCGCCATCGAATGGGCGCCGCTCGGCATCCGGGTCAACTGCGTGGCGCCCGGCATCATCGGCACCGAGGGCATGCAGGTCTATCCCGAGGAGGCGCGCCGCGCGCTGCCCGGCACCAACCTGATGAAGCGCTTCGGCGACGTGCGCGACGTGGCGGATGCCGTCTGCTACCTCGCCGGCCCCTCCGGCGCCTTCATCACCGGCGAGGTCCTGGTGGTCGACGGCGGCAACCAGATCTGGGGCGACCAGTGGACCATCCCGCGCCCCGCGTTCTTCAGCGAGCCGAAATGATGACGACCCTACGTCGCTTGCAATAAATGTTTGACGATCTCACAAACTCGGCCGGACTCCCTCTCCCCGACGGGGAGAGGGTGGGGGTGAGGGGGTTACCGCCCCATGATCATGCGCCGTCACCCCTCATCCAGCGCTGCCGCGCGCCCCTTCTCCCCATGGGAGAAGGGGCTGGAGCCGCTTCGCGAACCGCGTCCTCACTCCCGCATCAGCTCGCCGGCGATGATCAGCTTCCTGATCTCCGTGGTGCCGGCGCCGATCTCCAGCAATTTGGTCGCCCGGTACAGCCGGTTGATCTCGGTCTCCCGCATGTAGCCGGCGCCGCCGAAAATCTGCACCGCGTCGGTGATCACCCGCGTGCAGGCTTCGGCTGCGTACATCAGGCAGGCGGCGGTGAGCTTGTGGATCTCGCCGCGGCCGCCGTCGCCGCGCTCGAGCTCGCTGGCCTCGCCGAGCGTCCGGTAGCAGAACGTGCGCATCGTCTCGATCGCCGTGTACATGTCGGCGAGCTTGCCCTGGATCAGCTGGAACTCGCCGATCGCCCGGCCGAACTGCTTTCGCGTCCTGGCGTAGTCCAGCGCCAGCGCGAACGCGCGCTCCGCCATGCCGAGATTGATCATGGCGACGATCGCACGCTCCAGATCGAGCCCGCTCATTACGACGGCGACGCCGGCGTTCTCCTCGCCCACCAGGTTTGCGGCTGGGACCCGGCAGTTCTCGAACACCAATTCCGCCGTCGGGCTGCCGCGAAAGCCCATCTTGTCGAGCTTCTGCGCCACCCGGAATCCGGCAAAGCCCTTTTCCACCACGAACGCCGAGATGCCCTTGGCGCCGCGGTCGCGGTCGGTCTTGGCGTAGACCAGCAGCACGTCGGCGACCGGGCCGTTGGTGATGTAGAGCTTGCTGCCGTTGAGCACGTAGGCATCGCCGTCGCGCCGCGCCACCGTGCTCATCGAGCCGAGCGCGTCGGAGCCGGCGCC
>JBEKZK010000759.1:0-3169 GCA_049509935.1 Xanthobacteraceae bacterium
TCGGGTCGGGTGACGGTCCAGCATTGCGTCATCCCGCGCTGCGGGCCGATTGCCCAACCGCCGGGTCCCCACCTATTGTCGGAACTCCGGGTGCCCGGGAACCAGCTGCCGAGGAACCGCCATGCTCGCACTCACCCCGTTCGCCCTCGAAACCGCCGAGCCGAGCAAGCTCGGGCTCGATCACGGCGCGCTCGACCGGCTCGGCCGGATCATCGAGCAGCACATCGCCGACGACCGCTATCCCGGGGCCCAGATCGCGGTGGCGCGTCACGGCAAGCTCGCGCTGTTCCGCTCGTTCGGCGACGCCCGGATCGAGCCGACCCGGGTTGCCGCCGACGACGAGACGCTGTGGCTGCTCTATTCCAACACCAAGGTGATCACGGCTGCCGCCCTGTGGGTCCTGGTCGAGGACGGCGCCCTGACGTTCCACGACCGCATCGCCGACCACGTCCCGGAATTTGCCCGGCACGGCAAGGGCGACATCACGCTGCTGCAGGTGCTCACCCACCAGGGCGGGTTTCCGGGCTCGGCGGCGCCGCTGCCGCACGCAGCCTGGACCGATCACCAGCTGCTGCGCAGGCTGGTCTGCGACTTCACCCTGGAATGGACGCCGGGCTCGCGCGTGCACTACCACCAGCTGACCGCCCACTGGGTTGCCGCGGTGCTGATCGAGGCGGTCACCGGAAGAGACTTCCGCGATGTCATCCGCAGCCGCGTCATCGAGCCGCTCGGGCTCGGCAACGAGCTCTTCGTCGGCCTGCCGGATCAGCATGCCGACCGCGCCGTCCACATGCATCAGCCGGCCGCCGACAGCGGGCGGCAGCAGCGGATGGCCGACGAGAACACCGATGCGTTCCGCCGCGCCGGCGTGCCGGGCGGCGGCGGGTTCGCGTCGGCGCGCGCCATGGCGGCGTTCTATCAGATGATGGTGCAGGGCGGGCGGCTCAACGGCACGCGGCTCGTCTCGCCGCGCATGGTGCAGTACGTGACCCGCAATTTCACCGGCGACCGGGTCGACGGCTACATGGGCATGCCGATGCATCGCGGCCTCGGTCCGCATTCGCGTGGGCTGATCCCTGCGATCCGCGGCCTCGGCACGATCGCCTCGCCGGCGACCTTCGGCCATGGCGGCGTCGGCTCGTCGTATTGCTGGGGGGATCCGGAGACCGGCGTCTCGTTCGCCTACCTGACCAACAGCCGGGTACCCGATCCCTGGCATTCGCGCCGGCTCGACGTCATCAGCAGCTGTGTCCACGCCGCGATCGTCGACGCGTGACCGCGCGAACGTCGACCAAACAGACACTCGGAGACAAAACCGTGGATCTCGGGCTCGCGGGCAAGAAGGCCATCGTCACCGGCGGAACGCGCGGCATCGGCCGCGCCATCGCCGACCTGCTGGTCGAGGAGGGCTGCGACGTCGGCATCTGTGCGCGCAACCAGGATCAGATCGCCACCGCGATCGCCGCATTCAGGCAGCGTGGCGTCCAGGCATTCGGCTCGGCGGTCGATGTCGCCGACGGCGCCGGCCTGCAGGCGTTCGTCGAGCAGACGGCGGGCTTGCTCGGCGGCCTCGACATCTTCATCTCCAACGTCAGCGCGCTCGGCATCAGCAACGACGAGGAGGCGTGGCGCCGAGGGATCGAGATCGACATCCTGGGGACGGTGCGCGGCTGCGAGGCGGCGCTGCCGCTGCTGGAGAAATCCGGCGCCGGCGCCATCGTGGTGGTCGGCACGGTGGGCGCCGTCGAGGTCGTGGGGCCGCGTCGCGCCTACGCGGCCGTGAAGGCCGCGATCCTGCCCTACGTGAAGGGGATCGCCGCCAACATGGCGGCCCGGAACGTGCGCGCCAACGTCGTCTCGCCGGGCACCATCTATTTCAAGGGCGGCGTGTGGAACCAGATCGAGCAGGCGCGGCCGGAGTTCTACCGGCAGGCGCTGGCCCGCAATCCGACCGGCCGCATGGGCACCCCCGAGGAGGTCGCGAGTGCGGTGGTCTTTCTGGCGAGCCCGCGCGCCAGCTTCATCACCGGGACCAACCTGATCTGCGACGGCGCGATCACCCAGAGGGTGCAGTTCTGACCGGAGCCGTCGGGCCTGCTGCGCGTTGCCGCTCCGGCGGCGTCCGCCGGGCCGACTGCTGAGAGGCGGCGCGCCGGCGCTTGACAGAGCGGCAACCAGGGCCCAGAGATTTTCAACTGTGGGATCATCGCTCTCGACCGGAAGCGTGACCCAGCAGGGGAGGAATAGCTCATGGCGAAATTGACCGGCACCATCGCGATCGCCTGTGCGGTCGGGATGGCGGCGACGACGGCGTGGTCGCAGGAAACCAAGCCCGCGACCAAATACGGCGACATGTCCCTGGTGAGCCAGGACCTGCTCGACCGTGCTGCCAGCGACGGCAGCAATTTCCTGCACACCAACGGCGACTACGGGCAGCTGCGGTTCTATCGCAACCGCCAGATCAACCGCGACAACGTCGCCAAGCTGCGCCCGGCCTGGATCTTCCAGACCGAGGTGATGGAATCGATGGAGACCACGCCGATCGTGGTGAACGGCACGATGTACGTCACGACGTCGTTCAGCCACGTCTACGCGCTCAATGCGCGCACCGGCGAGCAGCTGTGGCATTTCAAGCCCAGGCTCGGGCCGATCACCACCTTCTGCTGCGGACCCAACAATCGCGGCGTCGCCGTCTATGACGACAAGGTCTATGTGGCCACCCTCGACGCCAAGCTGGTGGCGCTCGACGCCAAGACCGGAAAGGTGGCGTGGCAGAGCGACATCGCCGATCCCGAGGGCGGCTACAGCGAGACCATGGCGCCCACCGCCGTGAAGGGAAAAATCCTGGTCGGCACCAACGGCGGCGAGTACGGCATTCGCGGCTTCGTCAAGGCATTCGACGCCAAGACCGGCAAGCTGCTGTGGACGTTCAACACGATCCCGGAGAACTCGGTCGGCGTCTGGGCCGAGAAGGACGCGACCGGCCGCGACATGCATCGCGACATCGCGGCCGAGAAGGCCGAGCTCGCCAAGTCCGGCGACCCCTACAAGATCCTCGGCGGCGGGGTGTGGCAGAATCCGGCGGTCGATCTCGCCACCAACCGCATCTATTTCGTGGTCGGCAATCCGTCGCCCGACCTCGACGGCGCCGTGCGGCCGGGCGACAACC